>NZ_JAHHDS010000002.1 GCF_019739195.1 Microcella sp.
GTGTTGAGTCTCATGACTTAAGCAACGGATGTCTCACGACATAGGCAACACTCTTCTGCGGCAGGCTCGCGAGTGTCTCGAGCCCACCTCATCGTCACCGCGATCACCGTCCAAGGCCTCACTCAAGCCCAAGCAGCCCGCACCTACGGCTTGTCTCCGAGCCGCGTCAGCCGCATCATGGCCCGCTGGCGCCGAGAGGGCGAGGCCGGACTCGAACAACGATCGCGACGGCCGAAGACCTCTCCCAACGCCACCCCTGCCGCCACGGTCGAGGTGATCGTGAACCTACGAGCGAACCTACAAACTCGAGGCCTGGATCACGGCCCCGCGACGATCGCCTGGCACCTTCAGCACCACCACGGCATCACCGTTTCCCGGGCCACCATCGCGCGCATCCTCAGCCGCGAAGGTCTCGTGACTCCCGAACCAAAGAAACGACCGAAGTCCTCCTACATTCGCTTCCAAGCCGACCTGCCCAACGAGTGCTGGCAATCCGACTTCACCCACTTTTCTCTCGCCGACGGCACCGGCACGGAGATCCTCACCTTCCTCGACGACTGCACACGACTGGCCATCTCAGTCACCGCCCACACTCGCGTGACCACACCCCACGTGCTGGCTGCCTTCCGGGCCGCGATCACCGAGCACGGCCCTCCGCAGGCAACCTTGACCGATAACGGCATGGTCTTCACCGTCCGCCTGGCCGGCTGGGGGCGCCAGGGAGGCCGCAACGCTTTCGAAGCAGAACTCCACAGTCGCGGCATCGAGCAGCGCAACGGCTCCCCCTCGCACCCGCAAACGCAAGGCAAAGTCGAGCGGTTTCAGCAGACGCTGAAGAAATGGCTTCGAGCTCAACCGCCAGCCGAAACGCTGCAGCAGCTGCAAGAGCAACTCGATGAGTTCGTCAGCTACTACAACCAGCACCGCCCTCACCGATCGCTCCCGCACCACTCAACCCCAGCAGCCCGCTACCGGGCACTACCGAAGGCGACACCCCGAGGAGCACAGCACCGGGTAGCTGACTCGCACGACCGCATCCGACATGACCGCGTCGACAAGAACGGCACCGTTTGCTTACGCGTACACAGCGGCATGCGACACATCAGCCTGGGCCGACCGCACGTCGGCACCCGCGTGCTGATCCTCGCCCAAGACCTCAACGTCACCGTCATCAACGCCACCACAGGAGAAGTGATCCGCGAGCTCGTGATCGACCTCGAACGGAACTATCAGCCCCTAGAAAAGGCCAACGGCCGAACCCAAAAATAGGTTCGGCCGTTGCAGATGTCTTGAGACATCACAGCGAGTGGCAAGTTGGGATTTGTCCCTGGTGCTCCCCCAGACGCGGCGGAGCCGCGACTGGGGCCCCTCGCGCCGGGGGCCCACCTGCTCGCAGGTGCAACCTTGATTAGCCCGAGGAAATGTGAAAAGGCCGTCCTATTGGACGGCCTTTTCACATTTGGTCGGGCTGACAGGATTTGAACCTGCGACCCCTTGACCCCCAGTCAAGTGCGCTACCAAGCTGCGCCACAGCCCGTGGCTGGCCCGGTCGTGCGTGGGCCGTAGGAGAGTCTAGTGCAGGTAGAGGGGAGCAGCGGTCAAGGCTGGGTGAGCAGGGTGAGAGCGCTGGGGTCATGGGCCGCGAGTACGCGCAGCGTCGGCTCGCTTGACGTCAGCTCGGTGATGCGGCGCGCCGTCTCGAGCTGGTCGGCACGGTCTCCGACGTCGGGCACGATGCCGCGCGACAGCAGCTCGGGGTCGTAGGTGACGTCGCCGACGAGCAGCAGGGGCGCAGCATCCGCTCGGCGAATCAGCAGACTCATCGAACCGGGGCTGTGCCCGGGGGTCGGCATAAGCACGAGGCTGCCGTCGTCGAAGAGGTCGAACTCGTCAGCGTCGGTGAAGGGCACCGGCGTGAGGGTGACGCCGGGGGGCGGGATGCGCGCGGCGAGCACCCCGTGCAGCTCGGGCGTCTTCTGCTCGAGCAGGGCGAGCTCGGCGGGGGCCACGTAGACGGGCACGTTGGTGAACGGCGCGAGGTTGCCGGCGTGGTCTTGGTGCAGGTGCGAAAGAGCCACGTGGGTGATGTCGCCGGCGGTGAAGCCGAGCGCGGCCAGCTGGGCGGTCAAGGTCTGCTCGGCGGGCACGCGAAAGCGGGCTTGGCGGCGGTAGACCCAGCCGAGCATCCCGCCCGGATAGTAGCCAGGGTCGGTGAGCGAGTCGGGGCTCTGCCCGGTGTCGAAGAGCACCGTGCCGCGCTCGTGCTCGATGACGAAGGCGAGCACGGGCAGCCAGGGGCTCCAGGTGCGGGCGGTGAGGGTCCACCACAGCATCGGAGTGCCCGTGCCCTCAATGTTCTTCGGGCGCACCTGCACCTCGCCGAGGGTGATGGCGTGCACGGCGCGCACGGGGCCGTGCGTCGTGGTCGAGGTGGCGCGGGTCATCGGGCCAGTCTGCCCGAATGCGATTCAGAAAGGAGAGAGGTGCGGCAGCACGAGCTGCGCTGCTTGCACGGCGTCTCGTGCTACTGCGATCGCGTCGGCGGCGTTCTCCATCGACGCTTGTGGGGCGCCAGCATCGGGGTACTCGTTGTCGTTGCGCAAGCGCCGAATGCGATCGACCTGGCGGCCGATTCGGTTTGGCGGGTCAAGTTGGGCACTCGCTGCGTCCGTGACCGCGATGTGACCGCCTCGATGGGTGGGTCTCAGCCCCTGCGCGAGCAAGAGGGCCACGAGGGCTTTGCGAGCCGCGTCGTAAGCGACGGCCACCGCCGCCACAGGGTCGCTCGACAGCGACGACTGCGCCGTCGCGATGTGGGTGTCGCACAGGTCGAGCGAGGCGAGCGCGAATTCGGGGTTCGGGGTGACCCTCTCGAGTTCACCTCGGTTCAGAAGCTGGTCTATGACTGCCGTGCCTTGCTGCCACGTCATGTGCGCCCCTCGTGTCGACGGCCAAGTCGACCCATGGTCGCGCACGCACCGTCTCGACGAAGGGGTCATCCACAGCAGCCCAACGGTCCGGCGTCATCGTGGTGACGTTAACCTCGCGACGAAGGGCCTGCTCGACGCGGCGCGCAGCGTCGTATACCTCATCGAGGTCGGGTTCACCGACAACGAGCACGTCGATGTCTCGAGGGGGCGGCCCGGGTTCGCCGCTGCGTCGCGCAGCCCATGAACCGAAGATCGCGGCATAATCGATGCCCGGCACAGTCGCTAGCTCGCGAGCGATGACCGGTTGCGGCCCGTAGGTAAAAAGCGCAATCTCACGAAGGGCATCGCTCAACGGATGCGCGGGGTTCGGTCGATAGACAGCTCGCCGGCCCACCGACTCCGCGACGAGAAGCTCGGCGTCGGCCAATCGTGAGAGTTCGCGCGTCACCGTCGGCAGGCTTGTGCCGACCAACCGCGCGAGGTCACTGGCCGTTTCGCCGCGCTCGCTCAGTTCAAGCGCGGCAAGGATCTGCCCCTGTGTGTCGGAGCGCAGGAGCGGAAACAGCGCAGACGGCTTTACTTTCATAAAATGCATGCTAGCAAACGTTTTATGAAAGCTACTTGTTGGCCACCCCACGTGAGCGCCTCGGCCCGAACGTCGCCGTGATCGCCGCGGTCAGCGCGAGCACGACTGCCGCCACGAGTAGGGCCGTCGTCACACCGTCGAGGAAGGCCTGCTTGGCGGCGGCGATGACGGGCTCGGCGGCGGCTCCGAACTCGGCGACCCGGTCTGATTGAGCGAAAGCGATCGACGATTCGACGGCGGCGCCGATCGCGGGCGGCAGGCCCGCGATCGCATCCTGAACCCCCGATTTGTACGTGGCCGTCAAGATGCTGCCGAGCACCGCGATGCCAAGCGCGCTGCCGAATTCGCGGGCCGTGTCGTTGACGGCCGACGCCACGCCCTGCTTGCCCGGCGGCAGCGACTGGGTGATCGCCGTCGTCGACGGAGCCCCCGAGAGTGCCATGCCGATCGCGAAGAGCACGATTCCAGACCCGAAGACCGCGTAGTTCAGCTCGACCTCGAGCTGTGCGAAGACGACGAACGCGGCCGCGATGAGGATGAGGCCGACGGGGGCGACGCGACGATAGCCGAAGCGTTCGGCCAGGCGCGGCGAGAAGCGCGCGAGCGGAATCAGGATGAACGGCATCGGCAGCAGGCACGCCGCCGCCCACAGCGGGCTCAGCCCGGCCACGAACTGCAGGTACTGCAGCGCCGCGAAGAAGAAGCCAAAGGCGGCGAAGAACTGCACGGCGAGCGAGAGGCTGCCCATGCCGAAGCCGCGCACGGCGAACAGACGCGGGTCGAGCAGCGGGGCTGGGCTGCGCCACTCCCAGGCGACGAAGGCGGCAAGGGCGGCGAGCCCCGCTGCGAGCACGCCGAGGGCGAGCGGGTCGTCTCCCCCGCGCTCCGGAATCTCGATGATGCCGAACACGATTCCCCCGACGGCGAGCAGGCTCAGCACCGCGCCGAACCCGTCGAAGCGGGGTGGATGCTCGTCTCGCCCTCGGGGAACCACCAGTACGGTGCCCACGAAGCCTGTCGCCGCGAGCGCGACGTTGAGCCAGAAGAACGACGGCCACTCGAACCACTGCAGCAGCAGCGCGGCCACGAACACGCCGATCGCGGCTCCACCGCCCGCGACGCCCACCCAGACGCCGACGGCCTTGCCGCGCTGCTCGAGCGGAAACGTCGTCGTGATGACCGAGAGGGTCGTCGGCATGATCGCGGCCGCGCCGATGCCCATGACGGCGCGCAGGACGATGAGTGTGCTGGGGGTCTCAGCGAACGCCGCCGCGCCGGCCGCGACGCCGAAGATCGCGAGGCCCACGAGCAGAATGCCCTTGCGGCCCAGCCTGTCGCCGATCGCGCCCGAAGCGAGCAGCAGGCCGGCGAAGATGACGGTGTAGGCGTCGACGATCCAGGTGAGCTCGGTCTGGCTCGCGCCCGTCGCGCGGGCGAGGCTCGGCAGGGCGACGTTGAGTCCGCTGACCGCGGAGACGACCGTCATGAGCGAGATGCTCACGACGAGCAGTACGAGGCGCGTGCGGTGGGGGCTCAGCAGTGCGGGCTCGGGTGAGGTGGAGGTCACGGTCGTGATGCTACGCCCGCAGCGGCGGCGCGGCGCATATCGTAGAGGGCATGAGCGAGCATCCCTCTGACGAATCGCCTCGTGACCGCAGCGGGTCGGCCGGCGCGCGCGGAGCCTGGATGGCGAGTGGGCTCACGTTCTTCGTCGTCGGCGTCGCCTTCAGCCTGACGATGCCCGACAATTTCGCCATCGGCATCACCTTCTTAGCGCTCGGCGTCGTGTTCTTCTCGCTGTCGGCGACGCAGCGCGCGCCGGGTGAGGGGGCTGGCGGCGAGGGTGCTGAGGATGCTCCGCCTGAGGCGCCGGGGTCGGCAGGGTCGGCGGGGTCAGCGGGGTCGGCGGGGTCGGCGGGGTCACCGGAGTCGCCCGAGCCGCCGTCGGAGCCTTCGCCGCGCTAGCGACTCCTCCACACTCGACCGGCTCTTCTTCTTCTCCGCCTTCTGGGCTGCTCGCGCCCGAATGTCGGTGGTCGAACGTATGTTCTATGCATCAGAACCGGCTCGCGAGACTCAGGAGGGGTGGCGACCATGACGTTGCTCAACGCTGCCCCAGCGGCGACGCCGACTACCGCCCTGCCATCGTCCATGGCGCGGGTGGCGCTGTCGATCGCACTGCCCGCCGCGCCGGCCGCCACGCCGGCTGCGGTGCTGTCTGCGGCTCTCTCTGCGGCGGTGGATGCTCTCGCCCTCGTTCCCCGCGAGCCCGACTCTTTCCGTCCCCTCGGTGACGACGTCTTGCTCGAGCTCACCCGTCTGGCCGCTGACGAAGTGCGCCTCGCGCAACTGCATGTGTCGCTTCTGGCGGGCGAGATCGCGCGGCGCTCGGCTCCTGAACTGGGGTCGCTCGGGTTGGCCCAGCGCACTGGGCACCGCACGCCCGATGAACTCGTGCGCGTCACGACCGGCACCCGCGTCGCGGATGCTCGCACCGCCGTGCGGGTCGGCTCAGCGCTCAGCGCACCAGTGGGCGGGTCTGGCGACGAAGCGAGTGACTCGCCCTCGCCGGTTGCAGTCGCGGTGCTTGAGGGGCGTGTGAGCGTCGCCGTCGCTGACGCCATCACGACCGGGCTCGGTTCGCCCTCACCCGCAGTGTCTGACGCCGTGCTCCACGAGGCCGCAGCGCGACTGCTCCCCCGCATCGACGGTCTCGACGCCGATCGGGCAGCTCGCGAAGCCCGGGCCGAGCGCGACCAGCTCGATGTCGACGGCATCGCCGAGCGCGAAAAGACGCGGCGCGAGCAGCGGTCGTTCCGCATCGGGCGGCGCGCCGACGGCATGGGCTACGCGCACTGGGTGCTCGACCCCGAGACGTTCGCGATCGTGAGCGAGGTCTATGACCGCGTCACGTCGCCGAAGCGCGCTGTGCCGAGTTTCGACGGCGACGACAGTGACGATGGCACGCGAGCTGACTCTCATGCTGACGATCGACGTTCTGGGTCGACGTCTGCCGACCAGCGCGCGACCGATGCACGAGCGACAGATCAGCGATCGACCGAGCAACGCGCGAGCGACACGTTCGCCGAGTTACTGCGCCAGGGCGTCGCCGCCGACACCTCGCAGCTGCTGGGTGACGGGCCGGTCGGCGTGCGCGTCATCGTGGCTGGCCGCGCGCTCGACGAGCGAGGCGGGCGGGGCTACCTCGAAGGGCAGCCCGACGCCGTGTCGATTGAGACCGTCGAACGGCACGCCTGCAGCACCGGAACCGTGATCCTGACGGTCGACGGCGACCCCGAGAACGCGGGCCAGCCGCTCAATCTTGGTCGTGAGCGTCGACTCTTCAGTCGGAGCCAACGACTGGCCCTCGCCGCCCGCGACGGCGGATGCCGACGGCCCGGGTGCGAGAGACCACCCTCCTGGTGTGAGGTGGGCTTGCCCGGGTTTGACGGACATCGTGACAGCGACCTATTGGTCGCGGGAAGGTGTTCTCATGGCTCGGGAGTTTTCGCAGGAGTTCAAGGATCAAGTCGTCGAGCTCTACCGGCGCGGTCGAACGTTCAAGGACCTCGCGAGGGAGTTCGACCTGTCGGCCACGACCATCTCGAACTGGGTGAGAGTGGCCGACAAGAAATCTGCGCAGCCGCCACCCGGGGAGCCGCCGGAATCGGATAAGGCCAAAGTTGCCCGGCTCGAGCGGGAGCTCGCAGAACGCAATGAGGAGTTAGAGGTTCTGGGAAAAGCATTGGCCTTCTTCGCCAGGCGACACCGATAGAGATCTATCGGTGGATCGCGGCGGAGAAGGCAAGAGCTCCTTCTCGACGCGTCACGATGCTGTGTCGCGTGCTCGGGGTCTCCCGTTCGGGCTACTACGACTGGATCTCTCGCGGCCCGAGTCGGCATGATCTCGAGGATGCCGCCGCGCTGGAGAAGATCGAGGCGATTCACGCCGACTTTCCCTATTACGGAGCTCCGCGCATGCATCAAGCTTTGCTGTTGCAGGGGATGCGGATCGGCCGGCATCGGGTGGCGAGATTGCTCCGTGAGAACGGCCTGCACGCGCGTCGCGGGCGCATCGGAACCCGCAAACGCTCTGTTCCAACGGTGAGACGGGTCGAGATCATCGACGTCGTGCAACGCCACTTCGTTGCCGCAGCAGCGAACCGGTTGTGGTTCACCGACCTCACGATGATTCGCACCGGGGAAGGGTGGCTGCACGCCGCCGTCGTGCTCGATGCGTTCAATCGGGAAGTGATCTCTTGGGCCACGGATTCGAAGGAGGCTCCCGGGACGGTCATGACCGCCTTGCGAGAGGCAATCAAGATCCGCCAACCATCGCCGGGATGCGTCATCCACTCGGACCGCGGATACCAGTTCACATCCCACGACTGGATCAACCTCGCTGCTGAACACTCGATGACAGTCTCGATCGGGGAGCGAAAGGATCCACGCGACAACGCCGTGATGGAATCCTGGTTCGCTTCAATGAAGAACGAAGAGCTCTATCCCGTCGGGCAGCCCGCTACGCGGGCCAATGCGAGGGCGAGGCTATTCGGCTATATCTGGTCCTACAACAACCACAGGTTGCATTCCAGCCTTGGTTACAAGTCGCCGATCCACTACAACTGAAGCTGCAAACGGCAACCGTCCGTCAAACCCGGGCAAGCCCAAGGCGCACCACATCGAGCATTGGCAGCGAGATCGCGGCCGTACCGACATTGCTGAAGGAATCTTGTTGTGCCGACATCACCACTTGCTCGCGCACCACAACGGGTGGGAGATCACGCGGGCGGGGCCGCGCTACCTGCTGGTGCCGCCCGAAGCCGGGCTCGACGAGGCCCTCGACATGCCCAGCGCGAGTCGAGCACTCCACGACGCGCTGAGTGCGTGAGCCGGTGCGCGTGGCAAGGTGAGTGCGCGAGTAGGTGCGTGCGTGAGCGTGAGCGTCAGCGTGACCGTGCGAGTTCTCCCGCGAGGGCCGAGGTCTCGTGACAGGCTGAGCGTATGACCCCCGCCGCGCTTTCCACCGTGCTCGTCACCGGATTCGAGCCCTTCGACGGCGCAGCCCACAACCCCAGCGGCGACATCGCACGACGGCTGGCTGAGCTTGGGCATCCCGACTGCCAGCTCGTCGGCGAAGTGCTGCCCGTCTCGTTCGCGCACGCACCGGGCCTTCTCGCCGCGGCCATCGACGCCCACCGCCCCGACGTCGTCATCATGCTCGGGCTCGCCGAGAACCGCCGCGCCATCACGCCCGAACGCGTCGCGATCAACCTGGCCGACGCCCGCATCCCCGACAACGACGGCGACCAGCCCACGGATGCTCCCCTCGAGCCCCACGGACCCGCCGCCCGCTTCGCCCTCCTGCCCATCAAGCACATCGCCCTCGCGATCGCCGACGCGGGTATTCCGGCCGAGGTCTCGCTGTCGGCCGGCAGCTACGTGTGCAACGCCGTCATGTACGCCGCACTCGGCATCGCCGAGCAGCGCGAGGGCTCAGGTGGAACACCGATGCGGGCCGGGTTCATCCACGTGCCAGCGACCCCGCAACTGGGCGGCGACCCGCACTTCACACTCGACGAGCTCGAGCGGGGAATCCGCATCGCCATCACGACGATCCTCGACCACCGCGCGTGAGCGGCGACGGCGGCGCGAGTGTTGGGGGCGAACAGCCGGTGATCAGGGTGTCGGCGGTGCTGGCCGTCGACGACGCCGGGCGACTGCTCGTCGTGCGCAAGCGCGGCACCCAGGTGTGGATGCAGCCCGGCGGCAAACCCGAACCCGGCGAGACGCCCGCCGAGACTCTCGCGCGCGAACTGCACGAAGAGCTCGGCGTGCACCTCGACTCCGTAGATCTCGAGTCCCTCGGCACCTTCACGACCGCCGCCGCCAACGAGGCGCGCACGACGCTCGTGGCCGATGTCTTCCGCGCCACGATCGAACATCCGGTCGTCGCCGATGCCGAAATTGACGCCGTCATGTGGATGCACCCCGACGAGTTCGCGCACCACCAGATGGCCCCGCTCATCACGCAGCACATGCGCGCCCTGATGCCCGGGGGCGAAGACGACGCACAGCCCTTGCTACCGTGAATGCTGTGGAAATCGAGCTCGACACGTTCGGCCTGACGGCTGCCATTCTCGCGATCGCGGGGGTCGTCGCCTTCCTCGCCCACCGAGCCAAGCAACCGCTCATCATCGCTTTCATCCTCGTCGGCATCATCGTCGGGCCGAATGTGCTCGGCATCATCGACGAAGCCGAACCACTCGAGCTACTCGCCGAGATCGGTATCGCGATTCTGCTGTTTCTCGTCGGCCTGAAGCTCGACATCACCCTCGTGCGGTCGATCGGCAAGGTGGCTCTACTGACCGGACTCGGGCAGGTCGTGTTCACCGCCCTCATCGGCTGGGTCATCGCCCTCGCCTTCGGCATCGACCTCGTGCCTGCAATCTACGTCGCCGTGGCACTGACCTTCTCGTCGACGATCATCATCGTCAAGCTGCTCACCGATAAGCGCGAGCTCGACGAGCTGCACGGCCGCATCGCTCTCGGCTTCTTGATCGTGCAAGACGTCGTCGTCATCGTCGCCATGATCGCGCTCACGAGCTTCGGCGGCGGTCGCGAAGGATCGATCGGCGAGCAAGTGCTGTTCCTCGTCGTCAGCGCCGTCGGCCTGCTCGGCGGCGTGTACGTCGTCGCTCGCTGGGTGCTGCCGCCGCTGCTCAAGCTGCTCGCCAGCAATCAAGAGCTGCTCATCGTCTGGAGCGTCGCCTGGGCCGTCGCCCTCGCCGCACTCACCGATGTGCTCGGCTTCTCGATCGAAGTCGGGGCGTTCCTCGCCGGGTTCGCGCTCGCGTCCACTCGCTATCGCGAGACCATCGCGGCCAGCTTGAGCGGTCTGCGCGACTTCTTGCTGCTGTTTTTCTTCATCACACTCGGCGCTCAGCTCGACTTCAGCGCCATCGGTGAGCAGATTCCGGCCGCGATCGTGTTCTCGATCTTCGTGCTCATCGGCAACCCGCTCATCGTGCTCATCATCATGGGGCTCATGGGCTACCCGAGCCGGGTCGGGTTTCTCGCCGGACTCGCCGTGGCGCAGATCAGCGAGTTCAGCCTGATTCTCATCGCACTCGGTCGCGACCTCGACCAAGTCGGAGACGACATGGTCGGCTTGGTGACTCTCGTCGGGCTCATCACGATCACCGGTTCGACCTACCTGATTCTCTACTCGAAGCAGATCTACTCGTGGCTCGAGCCCGCCCTGCGCGTCTTCGAGCGCAAGAAGACCATCGTCGACGACGACTACGAGCCCGAGAAGCACGACGCGATCGTGTTCGGGTACGGCCGGTTCGGCAAGCAGCTCGTGACCGAACTCGTCGAAGAGGGATGCTCGGTGCTCGTCGTCGAATGGGACCCGTTCGCGCAAGTGCAGGTCGACAACGACGACCTCGCCGAACAGGTGACCGTGGTGTTCGGCGACGCGAGCAGCCCCGAGTTTCCCGATGCGCTGCCCATTCGTCACGCGCGCTGGATCATCAGCACCGTGCCTGACGCCGACACGAGCGTGGTGCTTGCCACCGCCCTGCGCCAGCACGGTGCGACGTGCCCGATCGCGGTCACCGCACACACCGATGCGGCCGGCGCCCGCTACGCCGATGCTGTCGCCGACGGCACCATCTCGGTCGTGCTGCACCCGTTCCGCGATGCGGCCGACGATGCGCTCGATGCACTCAAACGCCTCGAAGCACACGAACGCGACGACAACTAGTCGTCGAGCTCAACTGACGAGCACCGCGCCGGCGACGGTCGCGAGGTAGGTGACAGGCAGGGCGAAACCTTCGAAGCCTATGCCCCGTGTCTCGCGCACGAGAAGACCGGCGGCGAGCACCGCTGTGATGAACAGCGTGCCGCCCAGTAGCACGAGGCTCGCAGGCCCGACCTGGCTGTAAAGCGTGCCCTCGAGGGTGAAGGCGTCGGCGACGGCGATCATGAGCGTGTCGAAGACGTTGCCCCCGATGATGCCGCCGACACCGAGCGTCAGCGCGCCGATGCGAATCGCGGCGAGCAGGGTGATCAACTCAGGCAACGACGAGATCGCCGTCGTGATGGTGAAGCCCGTAACAGCGCTCGGCCATCCGGTCGCCGCAATGAGGCCGAGCCCCGACTGGCCGATGACCCACCCGGTCACGCCGACGATGATGGCGAGCACGGCGAGCGTGGTCCACAGCCGCAGCGTCGATTCGGTGCTGGTGTCTTCACCGTCGTCGGTGCGCGTCTCGCGCGTACGGCGCGGCTGCCACATGGGAGCATCGCGCACGCCGCGCAGAAGTCGCAGCCCGTAGAGGTAGAGCACCGGAATCAGCAGCGTGACGGGGTGAACCCACCCGATAGCGAGCTGCGGTGTCGCATAGGCGATGACGGGCAGTGACAGCAGTGCCATGAGCAGCACCGCCTGCAGCATGTTGTCGAGCGAGGCCGCCGCGTGCTCGAGATTCGCGCGACGGTAGACGAGGTCGGCGATCGCGAGCCACACCGTCTGGATCGCGACCCCGCCGATCGGGTTGGCGAGGGCGAACTCCGCGTCGCCTTCCAACGCGCCGGTGATGGTGGTGAGGATGCCCGGCAGCGAGGTCACCGCTCCCAGGAGCAGAGCTCCGGCCAGTGCTTCGCCCAGCCCCGTGCGGTCGGCGAGGGCGTCGGCGGTGCGGGCGAGGCGGGTGCCGAAGATCACCAGCACGGCGATCGATGCGGCGAGCCCCAGCAGGCTCGGAACGAGGGGCCAGGTGGCATCCATCGATCTAGCCTGTCACGAGCCTCGCCTTCAGCGCAGGCCACGAGTTCGAGAATCCGGGGTGCAGGGGCAGAGCATCCACTTCGTCGATCGGCACCCAGCGCAGCGCGACGCTTTCGGCATCGGCAACGATCGGGGCGAACAGCCGCTCGACCTTCACGGCGACGGTCGTGTACGACCAGAAGCCCAGATCGAGCTCGCTCTCGAACAGCGGCGTGACGTCGTCAGCGGGCACGCCAGCCTCTTCGTAGGCCTCACGCAGGGCGGCATCGTGCGCCGACTCGTGCTGCTTGCGGGCACCGCCGGGCAGCCCCCACGTGCCGCCGTGGTGCGACCAGACGGCGCGATGCTGCAGCAGGATGCCCGCCTCGGGGTGCCACGCCAGCAGGCCCGCCGCGCCGAAGCGGCCCCAGTAGCGCTGCCCGTTCGGGCCCTCGACCCACGCGTCGCCCGGGTCGCGCGCGGCGCCGGTAGGCAGCGGCGGCGGGGTGCTCGAGAGCGGATCGTGCGTCATGGTGAGTTCAGGCTAAGCGAGGATGATGGGAGCATGCCCGCAGCGCCCGACCGACCCGCGCTTGACCCGTACGCTCCCCCGCTGCCGGGCCGCGCGGTGATTCGCCAGCGCTGGAGCGACTTCGTGTTTCTGCACTGGCGCGTCGCCCCCGAGGTCGTCGCACCGTTCCTGCCGGCCGGCACTCGCCCCGACGTCTTCGACGGCAGCGCGTGGGTCGGGCTCATTCCGTTCGTGTTGAGCGACCACGCCTTTCTGCCGCTGCCACCCGTGCCAGGCCTCGGCACGTTCATCGAGATCAACGTGCGCACGTACTCGATCGACGAGGCCGGGCGCCGCGGCGTGGTCTTTCGCTCTCTCGACGCGGAACAACTGCCGTCGGTGCTCGCGGCCCGCGCACTCTTCGGGCTTCCGTATGAGTGGATGCACGCCGGCAAGCGAATCTCCGACGACACTGTCGAGTACCGCTCGCGCCGCCGCACGGGCTCTCGTCCGACCACGCGCATCCACGCCAGGGTCGGCACCGAGCCCGTCGATTCCAAGATCAGCCGCTTTCTCACCGCCCGCTGGGGGTTTCACGAACGGCACCTCGGGCGCACGATCTACGCGCGCAACACGCACGAGCCGTGGAGTCTTGTCGGCGCCGAGCTGCAGCACCTCGACGACCAGCTGCTCGCGGCCGCCGGATTTCCCGACCTCGCTGCGCGCGCACCCGACTCAGTACTGGCGACGCCGGCCGGGCATCCCGGAGTGATGACCGAGTTTGCGGCGGCGCGACGGGTCTAGCGCTGGCGCTTCTCTCGCACTCGCATGTTCACCTGAATCGGGGTGCCCTCAAAGCCCCAGACCTCGCGCAGTCGCCGCGTGATGAAGCGGCGGTACTGGGGGTCGAGGAACCCGGTCGTGAAGAGCACGAACGTCGGCGGACGCGTCGAGGCCTGCGTCGCGAACAGAATGCGCGGCTGCTTGCCGCTGCGCACCGGGTGCGGATGCGCGGCCGTCAGCTCGGCGACGAACGCGTTGAGCTTGCCGGTCGCGATGCGGGTATCCCACGACTCGAGCGCGACCTCGAGGGCCGGCACGAGCTTCTCGAGGTGACGACCCGTGCGCGCCGAGATGTTGACCCGCGGCGCCCACGCCACGTGGTGCAGGTCTTGCTCGATCTCGCGCTCGAGGTAGCGGCGGCGCTCGTCATCGAGCAGATCCCACTTATTGAACGCCAAGACCAGCGCTCGACCCGACTCGAGCACCAGATCAATGATGCGCACATCCTGCTCGCTGAGCGGCTCGGTCACGTCGATGAGCACGACCGCGACCTCCGCCTTCTCGAGAGCGGCCGCCGTGCGCAGCGAGGCGTAGAAGTCGGCGCCCTGCTGCAGGTGCACGCGGCGACGAATACCGGCCGTGTCGACGAAGCGCCACACCTTGCCGCCAAGCTCGATCTGCTCGTCGATGGGGTCGCGCGTGGTGCCGGCGAGCTCGTTGACGACAACGCGCTCTTCGCGCGCCGCCTTGTTGAGCAGGCTCGACTTGCCGACGTTCGGGCGGCCGAGCAAGGCCACACGGCGCGGGCCGCCGAACTCCTGCTTCGCCACGGCCGAGACCTCGGGCAGCACGGTGAGCACGTGGTCGAGCAGGTCGGCGACGCCGCGGCCGTGCAGGGCCGACACGGGCCACGGTTGACCTAGCCCGAGCGCCCACAGTGATGCGGCCTCGGCCTCTTGCCGCGCGTCGTCGACCTTGTTGCCAGCGACGATGACCGGCTTGTTCGAGCGCCGCAGCATCGACACGACGAACTCGTCGGTCGCCGTGACACCCGTGATGGCGTCGACGACGAACAGCACGGCGTCGGCAAGCTCGACCGCGACCTCGGCCTGTGCGGCGACTGAGGCGTTGATGCCCTTCGCGTCGGGCTCCCAGCCGCCGGTGTCGACGAGGGTGAAGCGGCGGGTGTTCCACTCGGCCTTGTAGGTCACGCGGTCGCGGGTCACACCCGGAGTGTCTTCGACGACAGCCTCACGACGGCCGATGATGCGGTTGACGAGCGCGCTCTTGCCGACGTTGGGGCGGCCGACGATCGCGAGCACCGGCAGGGCCGGCATCGTGATGATGCCGTCGACGCCGAGCTCGGCGCCTTCGAGCAGCTCAAGGTCGTCGTCGTCGAGGTCGTAGTCGACGAGGCCGGCGCGCAGAGCATCCGCCCGCTTCGATGCCAGGTCGTCGTCGAGCTCGGCGAGTCGCGCGGCGACGGCCTCGGCCGCCTCGGCGCCTTCGAACTCGGGCTCGACGAACTCGGCGTCGCCAGTGGTCTCAGGGTGAACAGGGTTCTCAGTCATGGGATCCTCCCATTTGTTCCACCGCCCGCAGACGGCGTGTGTTTCGCACGAGAACCCGGTCAGGCCCCCGCACGCACGATGGTGATGAGCGCATCCACCGTCTGCTCGAAGTCGAGGTCGGTGGAATCGAGAGTGGTGACTCCCTCAGCGGCGTTCATGAAGTCGACCACGCGAGAGTCTTGGGCATCCCGCGAGGCCAGCTGCTGCGCGGTCGCCTCGGTCGACACGGCGCTCAGCTCGGCCGACCTTCTCGCTATTCTAGCCTCTGGCGAGGCCGTCAGCAGTACACGCACGGCAGCCTCGGGCGCGACGACCGTCGTGATGTCGCGGCCCTCGATGATGACGCCCGCCGACGGATGCTCTGCCGCCAGCTCGCGGAACATCGCCGTCAGCGCGCTCCGCACCTCCGGCACCCGCGCGACCGCGCTCACGGCAGCGCTCACTCGGGGCTCACGAATGTCGGTCGTGATGTCTTCGCCTCCGACGCGCACGAAGTAGCGGTCGGGGTTCAGGCCCGTCGCGTAGTCGAAGTCGGCGACCTGCGCGGCGACGGCCACCGAGTCGTCGAGGTCGACGCCTTCGTCGAGGCAGTGCCAGGCGAGCGCCCGATAGGCCGCCCCCGTGTCGAGGTAGCCGAAGTCGAGGCGTCGGGCGGCCTCGCGGCTCACGCTCGACTTGCCGCTGCCGGCGGGGCCGTCGACGGCCACGATGATGTCGCTCATGAGGTGGTTCTCCTTCTAGCTCGCGCCGGCGATGCGCCAGCCGCGTGATTGCAGTGCCTCGATGAGCGAGGCTTCAGCTTCGGGCACGACCGACACCTCGGCAAAGCCGATGGGCGCGCCCGGCGAGTGCTCGAGCCGCAGGTCTTCCATGTTGACGCCGAGCTCGCCGATCTCGGTGAGCAGCCGCGCCAACTGGCCCGGAGCGTCGTCAATCATGACGACGAGCTGCGCGAACCGGCGGTCGTCGCCGTGCTTACCCGGAATGCGCGCAACCCCCGCGTTGCCCGCGCCGATGAGGTCGGCGATGGCGCGACGCGCGCCCAGTGCTTCGGGGTCGGCGAGGGCGGCGAGCATCGCATCGAGATCGTCACGCATCGCGCTCAGGATGCTCGCGACCGGCGCGGCGTTCGCACTGAGAATCTGCACCCACAGCCCGGGGTCGCTCGACGCGATGCGGGTGAGGTCGCGCACGCCCTGCCCGGCGAGACCGATGGCCTTGTTCGAGCCGTCGGTGAGCCGCGCCGCCATGGCGCTCGCGACCAGCTGCGGAACATGGCTGATGAGCGCGACCGAGCGATCGTGCTCGTCGACGGTCATCTCGATCGGCACGCCGCCGACATCGAGAATCAGATCTTCGATCGCGCCAGCACGGCGGTAGTTGATGGCGTCGTGGCCCGCGAGCACCCAGGGGCGTCCGACGAAGAGATCGGCGCGCGCCGAGATGGGCCCGCCGCGCTCGCGCCCGGCCATGGGGTGCGTGCCGAGGTAGCGGCTCACGTCGGCGCCGAGTTCGTGCAGCTCGGCGAGCACGCTGCCTTTGACGCTCGCGACGTCGGTGACGAGGGCATCCGGATGCTCTCCGAGCGCCCGCACGACCGACTCCGCCGTGACGTCCGGTGGTACCGCGACCACGATCAGCCCGGGTTCATCGCCGGGCTTCAGCGGGCGACCCGCGCCGTAGTCGACGGCGAGGCGCACGGCAGTCGGCGAGACATCGGCGAGCGTGGCCTCGGCACCCTTCTCGGCGAGGGCGAGGCCGATACTCGTGCCGAGGAGCCCGGCGCCGATGATGTGCACGTGCTCGGTGAGGCGGCGGTCGCTCATGCGCGGGGCTTCCGGGGCGGGGCGGCAGACCGGACAGTGGGCGCAGGCCCATCAGTGTCGGGTGCTTCGCTGTGCTGCCGGGCGATCGTGAGCAGAGCGCCGCGTTCGGCATCCGTCAGTTCACGGGTCTGGCCGAGCGCGAGGCCGCCCAGATGCAGCGGACCGAACTGTCGGCGCACGAGCTCGACGACCGGGTGACCCACCTCGGCGAGCATGCGGCGCACGATTCGGTTGCGGCCCGAGTGCAGGGTCAGCTCGACCATCGAGTGGCCCTGGCTCGGCGCGCCGAGCAGCCGCGCCGCATCGGCGTTGATGGGGCCGTCGTCGAGCTCGATGCCCTCTTTCAGCTTGCGCAGCGTCTGCTGGTTCACCGAGCCGCGCACCTTCGCGATGTAGGTCTTCTCGACCCCGTAGCGCGGGTGCGAGAGCACGTTCGCGAGCGGGCCGTCGTTGGTGAGCAGCAGCAGTCCGCTCGTCTCGGCGTCGAGGCGGCCGACGTTGAACAGGCGCTCGTCGAACTGCGCGGCGACGGTGCTGAGGTCGGGCTTGCCGCCCTCGTCGGCCATCGAGCTGACGACTCCGGTCGGCTTGTTGAACATGATGTAGCGCTTCGTCGGGTCGAGCTGAATCGCGACGCCGTCGACGGCCACGAGATCGCTTTCGGGCTCGACGCGACTGCCCAGCTCGCTGACGACTTCGCCGTTGACGGTCACGCGCCCGGCGGCGATCAACTGCTCGCTGACGCGCCGGCTCGCGACGCCCGCTGCCGCGAGCACCTTCTGCAGCCGCTCGCTCGTCGGCGAGTCGCCCGCGCGCATGTATTTTGAAGACTCAGCGCTGGCGGGGTCAGACCAGTCGATGACCACGTCGGGCACGAGGTCATGATCTTTGCGCCTATCTGATCTACCGCTACCGGACATCGTCGAACCCTTCGCTGCCGTCGTCGAGCAGCGGCGAGATCTTCGGCAGCTCGTCGAGCGTGTTGATGCCGAGCTGCACGAGCAGCAGGTCGGTCGTCTCGTAGTGGATCGCTCCGGTCTCGCTGTCGGTGAACGCTTCAGTGATGAGTCCGCGGCCGAGCAACGTGCGCACGACCGAGTCGACGTTGACGGCGCGAATCGACGCGATCGCTCCCCTGCTGATCGGCTGCTTGTACGCGATGACGGCGAGCGTCTCGAGCGCCGCCTGCGAGAGCTTTGACGGATTCTGCGTGTGCACGAAGTCGCGCACCACCTCGTCGAGGTCGCTGCGCACGTAGATTCGCCAGCCTCCGCCGACCTCGCGCAGCTCGAAGCCGCGCTGGGGTCCACCGTTCTCACCGTCGAAGTCGGCGACGAGCTCGGCGATCGCTGCCCGCACCTCTTTGACGGGACGCCCGACGGCGCTCGCGAGCCCGACGACACTCTGGGGCTCGTCAACGACCATGAAGATCGCTTCGAGCGCGCGCGTCACCTCGACGTGGTCGGGGATGCCCCGCGCCTCTCTATCAGCAGTCACTGCGCTTACGGCCGCCGACTCTTCGGTCGGCGTGCTACTGGCCATAGTCGGCTCCCAGGTTCACGAGGTTCTCGTCGTTCCAATTCTCGGCGGTCCAGCGCACGGTGAGCTCGCCGAGCGGCTCGAGCTGCTCGAAGCCCACGGCCGCGTTGCGATACAGCTCGAGCAGCGCGAGAAAGCGCGCGACGATGACGCCCTTGATCTCGGCTCCGGCGATGAGCTGGCGAAAGGTGAGCGGTTCGCCCTGCCGCAGCAGGGCGACGACGTGCGCGGCCTGTTCGCGGATCGAGACGAGCGGAGCGTGCAAGTGATCGAGGCCGACTGTCGGAATCTCGCGCGGCGTGAGAGCGAGCAGCGCCAGAGCCGCGAAGTCGTCGAGGCTCAGCGTCCACTTCAGTTCAGGTGTCGTCTCGCGGAACTGATCTTCGAGCCGCACCGAGCGCACGTGCCGCCGCCCCTCGGCCTCAATGCCGCTCGCGAACCAGGCCGAGACCTCTTTGAACGCCCGGTACTGCAGCAGTCGAGCGAACAGTAGGTCGCGCGCTTCGAGCAGTGCGACGTCTTCGGCATCGACGAGCTCGCCCTGCGGCAGCAGACTCGCGATCTTGAGATCGAGCAGCGTCACAGCGACGACGAGAAACTCACTCGCCTGATCGAGGCCGTCGCTGTCGTACCCGTCACCCGTGTCGAGAGCGCGCAGGTAGGAGAGGAACTCGTCGGTGACGGCGCTCAAGCTCACTTCGGTGATGTCGAGCTCACGCTTGGTGATGAGGCTGAGCAGCAGGTCGAACGGGCCGTCGAAGTCGTCGAGGGTGACGCGGAACCCTGCGGGAGCATCCGTCGGCACGTCGCTCGGCACGCTCGCGGGCGACAGCGTCGACGTCACGCCCGCTGCCCCACCCGCCGACCGCTCAGGCGACCTGGCCACGGGCGATCAGTTCTCGGGCGAGCTGGCGATAGGCGGCGGCCGCGGGGTGGTCGGGCGCAAACGTCGTGATGGGTGCGCCCGCGACCGTCGCGTCGGGAAACTTCACGGTGCGGCCGATGACCGTCTCGAGCACCTGCTCGCCAAAGGTCTCGACGACGCGCTCGAGCACCTCGCGCGAGTGCAGCGTGCGCGCGTCGTACATCGTGGCGAGAATGCCGTCGAGCTGAATGGCCGGGTTCAGGCGGTCGCGCACCTTGTCGATCGTCTCGACGAGCAGGGCGACTCCGCGCAGGGCGAAGTACTCGCACTCGAGCGGAATGAGCACGCCGTGCGCCGCCGTGAGCGCGTTGACCGTGAGCAGGCCGAGGCTCGGCTGGCAGTCAATGAGAATGACGTCGTAGTCGGGCACGACCGGCGCAAGCACGCGGGCCAGAATCTGCTCACGCGCGACCTCGTTGACGAGGTGCACCTCAGCCGCGCTCAGGTCGATGTTGGCGGGAATGAGGTGCAGGTTCTTCGTCGCCGTCTGCTGCACCGCGCGGCGCGCATCTTTCTCGCGGCCGAGCAGCAGATCGTAGATCGTGATGACGTCGTGGCTCGGCATGCCGAGACCCGCCGACAGCGCGCCCTGCGGGTCGAAGTCGATGACCAGCACCTTGCGGCCGTACTCGGCGAGCGCCGCACCCAGACTGATGGTGGTCGTCGTCTTGCCGACGCCGCCCTTCTGGTTGCACAGGGCGATGATGCGGGCCGGGCCGTGGCCTTTCAGCGGGGCCGGTTCGGGAAAGTCGCGCAAGGGGCGACCGGTCGGGCCGGGCATGAGCGCGTCGAAACCCGCGAGCTCTGCTCCGTCACCCCGATCGCCTGCCATAGCGCCTCAGTCTAGTGACCGTCGTGGCCTGCGCCGGGGCGCCTCGCGGGGCCCGGTGATGACTGCTGCCGTGGTTGACTGCTGACATGCGCGACCCCCTGTCGATGGCCGACGAGCGGCAGCTCGCCGAGTGGGCGTTCGGCCGCGCTCGCGATGCCGCAGATCGCGAGCGGGCCGAGGCCGCCCTGCGCGAACTCGCCCGACGGGCCGAGCCGGATCGCGCCGAGGGTCACGACGCCTCCCCCGAGCCCGACTCTGCCCCCCGCCACCGGGTGCTGCGCCTGGTGGTCGCCGTTGCCGGAGTCATGACGCTTGCCGCCATCGGCGTGATTTCCCTCGTGCTCTCGACCTCGAGCCCCGATGATTCACTCTCGATCTTCGCCCGCGATCCGAGCCCGCTGGAGCTCGACATGAGTGAGTTGGTGAGGCAGGGCGGACTCGGCGACGACGCGGAGGCGCGGATTCTCACGGACGGCGAGTTCGGCACCGTGATTGCCGTGCGGTACAGCGCCCTCTCGTCGCACTCTTCGGGCACGGTGTGCGTGGCCATCGTCGAGTTCGCGGCCGTGAGCGACGCATCGTGCAAGCCGGTGCACCAGTTCACGCTCAGCGGACTCACCGCGACTCTAGACGGCGTCACTGGGCTGATCTCCGTCGACTGGGGTCCGCAAGGCGACGCGCAGATCAGGGGGCCGGGCGACTTCGACGTGGGGCCTTCCGGCGGCTGATCGACGCGCTCGTGGTTGACTGCCCTGGTGAGTGACGATCTCTCGGCAGTCGACGACGCGCAACTCGAGCGCTGGGCGTATGGTCGCGCGGGTGGAGACGACAACCGCGCGCAGGCCGCCCAGCTCGAACTCGCGCGACGCGCGGAGGCCACCCGCGCCGCGCAGGCCGAGGCTGAGCGCATCGAGGCTGAACGTGCGGAGGCTGCCCGACGCGCGGCAGAGCTGTCGGGCGACGACAAGACAGCGTCCGCGCATCCGCCCCTCACCGACAACGAACGTCGACACCGCAGACGGATGCTCGCCACCGGCTGGGCCGGAGTCGCCGCCGCCGCGCTCGCGCTCGTCGGAGGCGTTGCCGTGCTGAGCCAGCCCGATCCTGACCCCCTCGCGATCTTCGAGCGGCCCGCAACCGAGCGCGACCTCCTGTGGGCGGAGCGGCTGCCAGCGAACGGTCTCGCGGGCGTCACGCTCGGCCCGCGTGTCGTCGACCTCGAGAACGGCATGATCGCGATCGCCTTCCGCGCGGCAGCCGTGGCCGACGGCACGAGCACCGAGTGGGACCCGTACTGCCTGGTTGTCAGTGATCCAAAGAGACCGGACGAACTCTGGACAGTGGGAGGAGCATGCGTCTCTCCCGAGCAGTTCGCACGCCAAGGCCTCATCGCACCGTTGTCGGCGTCGGCGTCGGACGGCACGATCGGTCCCGACTCCGCTCGCTGGGGTCCGATCGGGGCGCCTCGACTCGAGCAGGGAGTCGCGGTCGACTTCGCTGACCTCGTAGGCACCAGCGTCATCGATCGCATGGTCTACACGGATCCGGAACCCGACACGAGCATCGTTGACGACCCGTCGCGCCTGCTGCTCGGGCCGACCACTCTGCTCGCAGGCGAAACTGCCGACTCGAACAGCTACGTCTTGGCATCGACCTACCTGCTGCGCAGCGAGACCGAGGGCGGCCAGCCCACATTCTGCGTGCGCGTCGGTGCCGACGACGGCACCTCGTCGACCGCGTGCGCCCTGCTCAGCGCGGTGCGACAGGCTGGCATCGACGTGCCGATCAGCGCCGGGGGCAATACCTGGAACATTCGCATCGACCCCGACGGCCCGAACCGGCAAGACACGCTCGAACTGCTCAATTGACCGTGCACTCCTCTGCGGGGAGTGCTTGACTGTGCGTCATGAGCGAGGATCCCTCGACCGCTGACCTTGCGGTGGTCGACGACGCGCAGCTCGCGGCGTGGGCCTACGGGCGCGCTTCGTCGGCCGACGAGATCGATCGCGCGCACCGCGCAGCGCTCGAGCTCGCTCGACGGGCTGAGCTCGCGGTTTCCAGCGCCGCCGCGCAGACCGCAGGCGCCCCGCGCGCCGCCGCTCGTGCTGCGGCCCCTCACGAAACCGGCACACGCACCAACGCAGAGCCGATCGAGCATGAGGACGAGCCCGAAGCCGGCATCAGCATCCGCGGGCGCATCGCGATCGGCGCGGGAGTCGCGGTGCTGCTGATCGGCGCCGTCATCGCCAGTCAGGCGCTGCTCGCCCCGCGCCCGTCGACGGCGACCTCGCTCGAGATCTTCGACCGAGCGGAGACCGCCGACGAGCGCGCACTCATTGGACTCTTCGAACGTGCGGGCGAACGGGTCAGCCTCGGGCCGCGCGAACTGGGTGACGTCGGCTTCGGCACGATCGTCGCGTACCGCTCGCTCGTCAACTCTTCGGGCGTGCAAGAGCCGACGCTCGATCTCGTCTGCGTCGCCGCCGCCGAGTTCACGCAGCGCACGCAGAACACGACGATCTCGAACCCGACGTGCGTAGCGCGCGCGGTGTTCGAGCAGCGGGGCATCACGACGACCCTCTATGGCATCGGCGGACAGTATGACGTCGAGTGGGGGCCGCAAGGCAGCGCCGAGCTCGACGTACTCATCTCTGAGTCGCAGCGACTCGTCATGGAGCCGGGCTACGAGGCGATCTTCATCGATCGGCCGGCGTCCGAGCTCGATGAGCAGTACGTCGCCGAGCAGCTGCTGCTCGAGAGCGCCGGAGTGAACATCACACAGTTCAGAACGCTCAATCCCGTCGAAGCCTTCCTCGTCGACAACCCCGATTCGCGCAACGAGGTGCCACCCGACGCCGAATGGCTCGCCGCGTACACGGGCGAAGCACTCGACGGCTCGAACAAGCGTGCATGCCTGGCGATCGTCGCCGCCGGCGAGCAACTCGAGAACAGCTGCCGTCCGATCGAGGAGATGGCCTCGGGAACGATCACGCTGCAGTTTGAGCGCGGTGATTGGCGCATGCTCACCTCGTGGGATCCCAGCGGCGACATCTCTACGTTTGCCTCAAATTCGGAGTGAGTCGAGCCTGGTGGAGTGGGTGACCCCTGGCCCTTTCGGGTCGGTGAGGGTTGACTGGCGGCTATGACATCGCCGTCCGAACCGGATGCTGAGCTCGACCATGTCGTCAGAAACCTGTTCGACGTCGAGCTCGAGCGCCTGGCGTTCGGCCGCGCTGAGACCGACGACGAGCAGCGGTGGGCGACCGCGGCGGCCGCCGAACTCGCGCGGCGCGAGGCCGATGGGCCCGCTCGCCGTGGCGACGCGGTCGAGATTGAGCCCCCTCGACCGGCACGAGTGCGCGACCAGCGTGCTTCGCGGGCGCGCGCGACGCCAACGGCCGCGGCTCGGTCGAGCAGCGAGCGCTCCCGCATCGACCGCGAGCGTGACGCCCGACCCTGGTGGCGGCAGTCGTGGGCGGTGATCGCCGCGAGCGTGCTAGCCATCATCGCCGCCACGAGCATCGCGCCCGCGCTGACGGAGACCCCGGTCGGAGCATCCTCTCTCGAGGTCTTCGCCCGCGAGGCGACCGCGCAGGAGCGCAACCTCGCCGCCCAGCTGCAGCGCGAGGGCCTGCGCCTGAGCGTGACGCCGCGCATCATCGCCGAGCGCGACGGCGACCAGGTGCTGGCCTACCGGTTCATCGTGACTTCGCCCGGCGAGCGCGCGCGCAACGAGGTCTGCGTGCTGCTGCTCGACGAGCGCGCGCTGGGGCTGCCGACCTGCGTCGACCGCCTGAGTTTCGTGAGCGACGGGATGCTCGCGACGCTCTCAGGGCAGCAAAGGCTGTTCGTCGTGCAGTGGGGGCCGACCGGCGGGCCCAGCGTCTCGGTGCTACCGCCCGACGACCCGGCGCCGCGCTACCCCGAGTCGGATGCGGCCGAGGCCTTCTTCGCGGGCGAGCAGAGCGAGGCCGATCTCGCGTACTCCGAGGCGCTGCGGGCGCTGCACCCCGACGACCGGCTCATCGTGCGCGTGCTCGCGACCACTCCGACGTGGGATGCCGTCGGCGCCCTCGTCGCCTGGGCCGACACGGGGCTCTGGTCGTACTGCGTGCACCTTTTTCAGCCTGATCTCGAGCTCGCGCCGCAGGTCGGCGCGAGCGTCACGTGCGCCGGTCTCGACGCCTTCGAGCGCGATGGCCTCGTCGCGCAAGCGCGCACGTCTGACGGCAGCCTGCTCATCGAGTGGCAACCCGACGACACCGTCATGGTGCAAGAGCTCGGCGGGCCCTGAGCACGCGCACGCGCGCCCGTGATTGACTGACCGCGTGAGCGAGCATCTCTCGGGGGTCGATGACGCGCAGCTCGAGCGCTGGGCCTACGGGCGCGCAACGACTCCCGACGAGCAGTCGCGCGCCGCGTTCGCCGCCGCCGAGCTGCAGCGCAGAACTGGTGCCGAACGAGAGCGGGCGAAACTCGCCGAGGCCGAGCACGCCGCCGCCGACGCCCACGCCCGCGCCGTCGCGAACGGTGACGTGGACGACACCGCGAGCGAGCATCCAGAATTCCCGCTGACCGACGACGAACGCCGCCACCGGCGACGGATGCTCGCCACGGGTTGGGCCGGTGTCACCGCAGCCGCGCTCGCGCTCGTCGGAGGAGTCGCCGTGCTCAGCCAGGCCGACCCCGACCCGATGGCCATCTTCGAGCGCTCGGAGACGCAGCTCGACCGAAACTGGACGCAGAGGCTCGAGAGCTGGGGTTACGGGCCCCTCACGGCGGGCCCGCGCACGATCGAGGTAGGCGACGAGTACGTCGTCATCGCGACGCGCATCTCGACCGTTCCCGATGGTCGCAGCACAGCGTGGGACTCGTACTGTCTCCACGTCGCATCACCTGCATCGACCAACGACGGCTCATGGGGGCTCAGCACGGTGTGCTCCTACCCAGAGAAGTTCGAACGCGAAGGCCTCACACTGCCCGACCGCCCCTCCCGCACTGGGGGCGGCTTCGACACCGCTTTCTGGGGCCCCGGCGGCGAACCGCGCTTCTCTCGGAATGAGCCACTCTACGAAGAGACCGGCCTCGTCAGCAGCGTGCTCGATTGGATGTCGCTGCCCATGAGCGTCGACCCCGAGTCGCCCGGTGAGAACTTCATCGACGATCCAGAGCGACTACTGATGGGGCCCGCGGTCGTGCCCGTCATGTTCGAGGGTGACGCCGCCAGAGTGTTTCGCGACGTCGAGCTCGTGACGTCGGTTTTGCTGATCAGTGGTGAGCGGCCGGCCGACGGCCCCCTGCTGTGCGTGCATGTGGCGGTGGGCGACAGCGATCCGCGCATGCCCTGCACTGATCTCACCACTGCTCGCCGCGAGGGAGTCGAGGTTCCTTTCACGGTCGATGGCCGCACCCTGGTCGTCGCCATTGCGCCAGACGGGCGCGACCGCAGTGACGCCGTGCGCCTGATCGGCTAGAGCGCGCGCGGGTGGGCGGTCGCCCAGGCCTCGCGCACGGCATCGGCCGTCACGAGCGTGTAGAGCTGGGTCGTCGCGACCGACGCGTGGCCGAGAAGCTCTTGCACGACGCGCACGTCGGCTCCGCCCTCGAGCAGGTGAGTGGCGAACGAGTGGCGCAGCGTGTGAGGCGAGAGCTCGGTGGTCAGGGATGCTCGGTGCGCAGCATCCCGAATCACCAACCACACGCTCTGCCGCGACAGGCGGGCGCCGCGCGCGCCTAAGAACAGTGCGGGAGTCGCCCGGCCCCGCGGTGAGAGCAGCGGACGCGAGCGCACGAGGTAGGCGTCGAGCGCCTCGCGGGCGTAGCGGCCGAGCGGCACGATGCGCTGCTTGCGGCCCTTACCGAAGAGCCGCACGGCATCGGCTGTCGCGCCGCCCTCGCCCATGATGTCGTCGACGTTGAGGTCGACCGCCTCGCTCACCCGCGCGCCCGTCGCGTAGAGCAGTTCGAGCAGGGCCCGGTCGCGCAGGGCGATCGGGTCGTCGCCGCTGCAGGCGTCGAGCAGGCGCTCGACCTGGTCGATCGTGATGGCCTTCGGCAGGCGCTTCGGCTGCTTCGGCGGGCGCTGCTCGGCCGAGACGTCGCGCGGCGCCAGGCCCTCCTCGGCGAGAAACCGGTGCCAGCCGCGCACGCTCGACAGCATGCGCGCGGCGCTCGACGCACTGACACCGGCGCGGCCGTCGTCGGGCTCGCGCACCGCTGCGACGAAGGCCGAGACATCTGCCTCAGTGATGCTCGCCGGGTCATCGATGTCGCGCGCGGCCAGGTGCGCGAGGTAGCGCGCGAGGTCGCGGCGGTAGGCCGAGACGGTGTGCGGCGAGCGTCCGCGCTCGAGCTGCACGTGCCGGAGGTACCGTTCGGCGGCCCCCGAGAGCGCGACAGGTACCTCGCGCTCGACCTCGTCGTTCGTTCTCGATGTCGCAACGCCCCGGTCGACGAGCCTGCCCACCGGCGTGTCGCGGCTCACCACCGGCGTGTCGCCGTCATCACCGGGGTGGGGCGACACGGCTCAGCCCCGCGAGCGCCGGGCGTGCTCGGCCAGCACCGCGGCCATGAAGATGCCATTGTGCACGCGGCCGGCGAGCACAGCATCCACCGCCTCGTCGAGCGCGACCCAGAGCAGCACGATGTCAGCTTCTTCGCCGTAGCGGTCGAAGACTGCGGGCGCGGCCGACAGCCCCGTCGCGCGAAAGACCTGAATGACCTCGTCAGACCCACCGGGCGAGGTGTGCATGGTGATGAGCGGCTGCCAGTCGGCCGCAACGAGGTCGGCCTCTTCGGCCAGCTCACGCTGCGCTGCCTCGAGCGGCGGCTCGTTGTCGACGTCGAGCAGGCCCGCGGGCAGCTCCCAGTTGCGCATCTGGATCGGGTGCCGATACTGCTGGATGCTCAACACGCGATCGTCGTCATCCACGGCCAGCACGGCCACGGCGCCCGGGTGCTCGAGAAACTCGCGGGTCAGCGTGCCGTCGCCGTAGGCGAAGTTCTCGCGGCGGATATCCCAGACAACGCCCGCGAAGGCGACGTCGCTCTGCAGCACCTCGACACCGTGGGCTTCGTCGCGCAGCGACGACTGAGCAGCCTTATCGCGCAGCGACGGCCTGTCACCATAGTCGGCGAGAGTCTCGCCGGCAGGCGTCTCGCTCACGCGCTCGCGTTCTGCACGGCGTCAGTCACCGAGACAGCCACCGTTTCGACCTCGCCAGTCTCGTCGTCGAATAGCTTCGAGGCCTGCTGGCGATCGATGGCCGCATCGATGAGCCCGCGGAACAGCGGGTGAGCGTTGGTCGGCCTCGACCGCAGCTCGGGGTGGGCCTGGGTCGCGACGTAGAACGGGTGCACGTCGCGCGGCAGTTCGACGTATTCGACGAGCGTGCCGTCGGGGCTCGTGCCCGAGAACACCAGGCCGGCCTCCGCGATCTGCTCGCGATAGGCATTGTTCACCTCGTAGCGGTGGCGGTGCCGCTCGTGCGAGACGGGCGCACCGTAGAGCTCTTCGACGATCGAACCGGGCGCGAGCGCGGCCTCATACAGCCCGAGGCGCATCGTGCCGCCCAGGTCTCCCCCGGCGATGATGTCGACCTGCTCAGCCATCGTCGCGATGACCGGAAACTCGGTCTCAGGGTCGAATTCAGTGCTGGATGCACCCGGCAGGTCGGCGACCGACCGCGCGTACTCGATCACCATGCACTGCAGCCCGAGGCAGAGCCCGAGCACGGGGATGCGGTTCTCGCGCGCGAAGCGCAGGGCACCGAGCTTGCCCTCGATGCCGCGCACGCCGAAGCCGCCGGGTACGCAGATGCCGTCGAGATCGGCCAGGTTCTTGGCGGCGCCTTCAGGGGTCTCGCACTCGTCACTGGCGATCCAGCGGATGCTCACCTTGGCCTGGTGCGCGAAGCCTCCGGCGCGCAGCGCCTCTGTGACGCTCAAGTACGCGTCCGGCAGGTCGATGTACTTGCCGACCAGGCCGATCGTGACCTCGCGCTTGGGCTCGTGCACGGCCGTGAGCAGGTCTTTCCAGCGATCCCATTGCACCTCGCCGGCGCGCAGATCGAGCTGGTCCATGATGTACGCGTCGAGGCCCTGGCTGTGCAGCATCGAGGGGATGTCGTAGATCGAGAGAACATCCACGGCATTGACGACGGCCGGCTCGTCGACGTCGCACATCAGAGCGATCTTGCGGCGGTTGGCGCTCGAGACGGGCCGGTCGCTGCGCAGCACGAGTGCATCGGGCTGGATGCCGATCGAGCGCAACATCGCGACGGAGTGCTGCGTCGGCTTGGTCTTCTGCTCGCCGCTCGCGCCCATGAACGGCACGAGCGACACGTGCACGAAGAAGACGTTGCGGCGGCCGAGCTCGTGACGCACCTGCCGTGCCGACTCGATGAACGGCTGCGACTCGATGTCGCCGACCGTGCCGCCGATCTCGGTGATGATGACATCGGGCTGAGGCTCGTCGTGCGACTGCAGACGCATGCGCCGCTTGATCTCGTCGGTGATGTGCGGAATCACCTGCACCGTGTCGCCGAGGTACTCGCCGCGACGCTCGCGTGCGATCACCGTCGAGTAGATCTGGCCGGTGGTGACGTTCGCGGCCTCGCTCAGGTTGATGTCGAGAAAGCGCTCGTAGTGGCCGATGTCGAGGTCGGTCTCGGTGCCGTCGTCGGTCACGAAGACCTCGCCGTGCTGGAACGGGTTCATCGTGCCCGGGTCGACGTTCAGATAGGGGTCGAGCTTCTGCATGACGACGCGCAGGCCGCGCGCGGTGAGCAGATTGCCGAGGCTCGCTGCCGTCAGCCCCTTGCCCAGTGACGAGACGACGCCTCCGGTGACGAAGATGTGTTTGGTGATGCGGCCGTTGCCACTGCTGCGATCATCAAGAACGCTGCGCCCGTCAGAACCTGTCTCAGAAGAGTCCGCCACGGGGTTCAAGAGTATCTCACTGCGCCGCGGCTGCCTCTCGACGCGCTGATCAGGCGGGCGTACGCTGACCGCCATGCCGACCCTGCGCAGGCCTTTTGTCGCTCGAGCAGCCTGTATCGCCCTCGTCGTGGCCACTCTCGCGACCGTGTCGGGATGCGTGAGCGGCCCACCTGTGTCGGTCGCCCTCTCGGAAGAGCAAGGAATACCCCTCGACGCGCCGGTCACCGAGCCGTGGAACGACCCCGAGTGGAGCGGCGAGCCGCTCGGCTGGGTCTCTGACGGCGGCGACACTCTGACCGTCATCACGTTCGGCAGCTCGTCGTGCCCCTACATCGCCGTCCGTATCGAGGTGCTCACCGTGAGGCAACTCGCCATCGACTTCGAGAAGGCGCCGGCCGAGGCCTGCACCGACGACCTTGCCCCTCGCACGCACGTGTTCGCGGTGCCGGAGGGGCTCGATTCGTCGTCGAACGGACTCGAAGCCGAGGTGTCTCTCGTCGACACCGCCTTCGGCCCCGCCGAGCCGAAGGTCGTGAGCATGCCGTTTGTGCAGTGAGTGACCGCATGTGCGGTGCACTCCGCCCGAGACGATGCTCTCGACGCGACGAACGAGCAGGCGTACGCTGACCGGCATGAGCAGTCTTCGCGGTTCATTCCCTCGTCGGCGCGGTGTGATGAGCGCCCTTCTCGCGGGCGCTGCTGCGCTCGTTCTGGTCGGATGCTCGTCCGCCGCCTCCATCGCCACCGAGACCGTGCGCGGCGTGCCCTCGGGCGTCACCCTGACGGACGATGAGCAGGGGGGCGAGCAGCCCGTCGCCGTCTGGACCGACAACCGCGAGACCCTCACGGTCGTCACCTGGGGTTCGTCCGGATGCCCGCCTGTACCGACCGAGCTCGAACTCGAGTCGGCCATGCTGCTGAACCTGCGCTTCGCTCCGCCGACGGCGGAGGTGTGCACCGCCGACTTCGCGCCGACGAGCCACGTCTTCGCGACGCCCGACGGCATCAGCTTCAGCGCCGTGCAGCTCGCGATGGTGTTCGAGCAGCGCGAGGGCGACCCCGTCGAGGTGACGGTGCCGATTCGCGACAACGAGTAGGCGATCGGGCGACAACGCGGCGCGTGCCGGGTTGACGCTCTAGCCGACGAGCTCGCGCGCCGTCTCGATCAGTTCACGCGCGTGCGTGAGACCGGTCTCGCTGTCGGGCAGACCGCTCAGCAGACGGGCCATCTCGGCGACGCGGTCGTCGCCGTCGAGCTGCCGAACGCTCGACGCCGTGACGGCACCGTCGCTGTCTTTCACGACGCTCAAGTGGTTGGTGGCGAACGCCGCGACCTGCGCGAGATGCGTGACGACGATGACCTGCGCCGTCTGGGCGAGCCGTGCGAGTCGACGACCGATCTCGATCGCGCTCGCCCCGCCGACTCCGGCATCCACCTCGTCGAAGACGAACGTCGGCACAGGGTCTGTCGCCGCGATGACGACCTCGAGCGCGAGCATGACGCGCGACAGCTCACCGCCCGAGGCACCGCGGCCGAGCGGGCGCGGCTCGGCGCCCGCGTGCGGCTGCAGCAGAATCGACACAACATCGCGGCCGCTCGCGGTGTACTCGTCGCGCTGCGCGACCTCGACCGTGATGCGCGCCGCCCCCATCGCCAACGCGGCCAGCTCGCCCGTGACTCGCTCAGAGAGACGGATGCCCGCCACGCGCCGCAGATCGCTCAGCCGCTCGGCGAGGGCCATGACTCGGCCGCGGTCGGCGTCGACCTCGGCGCGTAGCGCGTCGATGCGGTCGCTGTCGTGGTCGAGCTCGAGCAGCCGCGTGCTGCCCGAGTCGAGATAGTCGATGACCTCGTCGAGCGTCGGGCCGTACTTGCGCATGAGCACGCTCAGCTCTGCTCGGCGCTGCTGCACGGTCTCGAGCTCGCGACCGCCGTCGCTGTCGAGCGAGGCCAGGTACGACGACAGCTGCGTGGCGACCTCGCCCACGACGAAGCCAGCGTTGGCGAGGGCGTCGACAACCGGCTGCAGTTCGGCGTCGTGCGACGCAACCCTGTCGACGGCCCGGCGAGCGCTTTCGATGAGCGCGAGGGCGTCGCGGGCCTCGTCGAGGCTCTCGCTCGAGATCAGCTCGTGGGCCTGAGCCGCCGCGAGTCGCAGATCTTCGATGTTGGTCAGCCGATCGGCGCGCTCGGTGAGCTCGACGTCTTCGCCCGGACGCGGCGCCGCCGCCTCGATCTCGGTCATGGCGAGCCGCAGTTCGTCGGCCTCGCGGGCACGACGGTCGCGGTCGGCGACGAGCACGTCGAGCTCGCTCTGCGCGTCGTTGTAGCGCTGGAAGATCTCGCGGTAGTCGCCGAGCACCTGCTGCAGCTCGGGCCCGGCGAAGCGGTCGAGCGCCTCGCGCTGGGCCGTGGCCGATTTGAGCCGCACTTGGTCGCTCTGACCGTGCACCACGACGAGCTGCTGCCCGATCTCGTTGAGCACGCCGATGGGCGTCGAGCGGCCGCCGACGACCGCGCGTGAGCGACCCTCTTGAGAGATCGACCGGCTGAGGATGAGGGCTCCGCCGTCGAGGTCTCCCCCGGCGTCGCGCACGCGGTCGGCGACGGGGCCACTCTCATCGACGTGCCAGTGACCCTCGACGAGCGCCTGGCCCGAGCCGGAGCGGATCGCCCCGGTGTCGGCGCGGTCGCCGAGCAGCAGACCGAGGGCCGTGACGACCATGGTCTTTCCGGCGCCGGTCTCACCCGTGAGCGCCGTGAAGCCCGGGCCGAGCGGCAGACGCGCTTCGCCGATGACGCCGAGATTGCGAATGGAGATCTCTTCGATCACGTGCCGCGAGCCTCCTCGTCGATCGGACCCCGCCAGCCGTGCACGGGCAGCGCGAACTTGTTCACCAGACGGTCGGTGAAGGGGCCGGGGTGCAGTCGCGCGAGGCGAACGGGGGTTGACGAACGCCGCGCGACGACACGTGCACCCGTCGGCAGATCGAAGGCCCGACGACCGTCGCACCACAGCACGCCGACGCCCTGCGTGCGGTCAAGCACCTCGACGGCGAGCGAACTGCCCGGACCGACGACGATCGGGCGGGCGAAGAGTGCGTGAGCACTGAGCGGAACCAGCAGCAGAGCATCCAGACTCGGCCACACGACCGGCCCGCCCGCCGAGAAGGCGTACGCGGTCGATCCAGTCGGCGTCGACATCACGACACCGTCGCAGCCGAAGCTCGACAGTGGCCGGCCATCGACCTCGATGACGACCTCGAGCATGCGCTCGCGGCTGGCCTTCTCGACCGTGGCCTCGTTGAGCGCCCAGGTCTCATAGATCACCTCGGTGCCGAGCTTGACCCGCACCGAGAGCGTCATGCGCTCTTCGACCAGATAGTCGCGATCGAGGGCGCGGGCGACGGCCGAAGACAGGTCGTCGCGCTCACTCTCGGCGAGAAAGCCCACGTGGCCGAGGTTGACGCCGAGCAAGGGCGCCGAGCACCCGCGCGCGAGTTCGGCGGCACGCAGAATCGTGCCGTCTCCGCCGAGCACGATGACAAGCTCGAGATCGCCGACCCCGATGTCGCGGCCGAGCACGAGCAGTGCGCCATCACCCGCGGCAGCGCGCAAGTCGTCGAGCGACTCGGCATCGACGACCGGCACGACACCCGCTGCCCGCAGCAGGTTGACGACCTCGACGGCGGCCGCGAGCGACTCGTCGCGGCCCGTATGGGCGACGACGAGAAAGTGCCGTTCGGTCACGATGGATCCTCCTGGCTGCGGTCGATCGGGCGGGTGTCGTCGGCGGGTGCACCGGGCAGCGCGCTCGCAAGCGCGGTCGCACGGCCCCTCCATTCTGTCGGATGCACCCCGGCACCTGGCCGGAAGACGGCCAGATACTCATGATTGCCCGCACCGCCGACGATCGGGGAGGAGAGGAGCTCGCTCGCGTGCATCCCCAGATCAGAGGCTGCCCACAGCACCGCCATGATCGCATCGTCGCGCAGGGCCGCGTCGCGCACGATTCCTTCGCGGATGCCCTTCCGGCCGGCCTCGAACTGCGGCTTGATCAGCACGACGAGCGGCACCTCGGTGCCGACAGTGGCGACGATGGCCGGCAGAACGAGCGTGAGCGAGATGAAGCTCAGGTCGGCGACCACGAGGTCGATCGGCTCGGCGGCCGATACTGCTCCCCCGCTCACCTCGGCAAGCCTTTCTGCCGTCAGCGCTCGAGCGTTCTCGCCCTCGACGACGATCACGCGCGGGTCGGCCCGCAGCGCAGGATCGAGTTGCCCGTGCCCGACATCGAGCGCGATCACGCGCCGCGCGCCGCGCTCGAGCAGCACTTGCGTGAAGCCGCCCGTCGAAGCGCCGAGGTCGAGTGCGTGAGCGCCAGCGACATCGAGCCCGGCCGCATCAAGTGCAGCCGCGAGCTTGAGGGCCGCCCGGCTGACGTAGCGGTCATCTCCGTCGACCTCTAGGCGAGCATCCGGTCGCACCGCATGCGAGGGCTTCACGACCGCTCGCCCGTCGACCGACACGCGCCCTTGCTCGATGGCCGTACGTGCTGCAGTGCGCGAACGGGCGAGGCCGCGCTCGACCAGGGCGAGATCGAGCCGCTGCGTGCCGCTCACCAGACCGTCGCCGTCATCAGCGCATCGCCGCGAGCGTCGTCGCGTCGATCACGCTGAGCGGGCGGCGTCGGCGTCGGTCGCCTCGAGGCGCGTACGCAGCTCGTCGTGCAGCTGCCGGTAGGCCTCGCTGCGCTCGGTGAGCGGACGCTCGTCGATGAGAGCCAGGCGCGAGAGCAGAGCCTCGTCGACCTCGGCGTGCACCGCCTCAGGGGCGTCATCGGTCATGGTCACGACACTACCGCGAGGTGCATGAGCTGCTCATCGACGTCGAGCCCGTAGATCTGCAGCCCCGAGGCGTAGATCGCGGCGGCACCCGCGCGCAGCAGATCGAGCTCGTCTGAGCCGGCGCGGGCCACGCGCACGACGTGCTGCTTCATGCGCACGACCGCCTTGCCGACCTCGACCGTGCGAACCCCATCGGCATCCACGGTGCTCGTGACGGCCGGGTAGGGGGTGAAGAGCTCGCGCAGGTCGCCGAGAATGTAGTCGGGCTGCATCGTGGCCGGCGCCGCGAGCACCTGCTTCGCGCGGTCGATGCCCGTGAGTACCAGTGCCGTCTCGAGCCCTGCGCGCTTGCCGCCCATGATGTCAGTGTCGAGGCGATCGCCCACCACGAGGGGGTTCGTCGCTCCGAAGCGCTCAGTCGCGACCTCGAAGATCGCAGCCTCGGGCTTGCCCGCGAAGACAGGTAGTCGGCCGACGGCGAGGTGCACGGCCGACACGAGCGTGCCGTTGCCCGGCGCGATGCCGCGGGCCACGGGAATAGTCCAGTCGGTATTCGTCGCGACCCACGGAATGCCCGTGTGCAGCGCGAACGACGCCTCGGCCAGGTGCTCCCACCCGACATGCGGGGCGAAACCCTGAATCACGGCCGCGGGGTGGTCGTCGGCCGAGCGCGTGATGGCGAAACCTGCATTCTCGAGCTCGTCGACGAGCCCGTCTCCGCCGACGACCAGGATGCGCGCTCCGGGCTCGACGAGCGTGGCGAGCACGCGCACTGCGGCCTGGGGGCTCGTGACGACATCGGCCGCATCGACCGTCAGGCCGAGCTCGCGCAAGTGCTGCGCAACCTGCTCGTCGGTGCGCGAGGCGTTGTTGGTGATGTAGCCGACGCGCAGGTCGTTCGCCGCGCGCGTGATGCTCTCGACCGCGTGGTCGATCGCGCCCGGTCCGGTGTAGACGACACCGTCGAGGTCGAGCAGCAGAGCGTCTCGGCCGGTCAACGGCGTCGGGCGCGACCTACCGAGCATCGGCGTTTCCCGAGTCGCCGCCCTCAGAGTCACTCGACTCCGCGCGATCGAGCACCTCGTCGTCGTCGAGCTCGACGATCTCGATTGTCTCGTCGCCGTCGACCGCGTCAACTGCGGCCAGTGCATCCGCGGCGAGATCGGCGCGGCGGCCCCACTCGGCTGCCTCGTCGGCGCGTCCGAGCTCGTCGAGCACGACGGCATAGGCATCGAACAGGGCGGGGCTGTAGCTGAAGGCCTTCGACGGGTCGAGCTGCGGAATCTCGAGCTCGTCGAGTGCCGCCTGCGTCTGACCGAGGTCGAGGCGCGCGCCCGACATCGCGATCGCGAGTTCAACTCTCGTGGGAACGGTGAGCTCGCGTCGATCGACCGACCGACCCAGCTCGAGTGCCTTTTCGGGGCGCCCGAGGCCGCGTTCGCAGTCGACCATCATGGGCAGCTGCTCGTTCGAGCCGGAGATGCGTCGGTAGGTGCGAAGCTCGCGCAGAGCGAGCGCGAAATCGCCGACGGCATACGCGGTGATGGCCAACGACTCGCGGGTCACCGCAATGCGGCCGGCCCGTCGCGCGGCAGCCTGAGCGTGACGATGCGCGAGCGGCGTGTCGGTGTCGATGAGTGATGCCGCCATCACGAGGTGCTGCGCCACCCGATCGGCGTTCTCCTTCGCCAGCGTGCGCAGCTCGTTGCGCGCGATGCGGTCGAGCTCTTTGCCGGTGATCTCTTCGGGAATCGGCGGGTCGTCGTGACGAGGACGATCGTTGTCACCCTCGGGCCGGTTCGGACGATCGGGTCGGGATGCGCCCGCCGGCCGTGCACCGCGGTACCCCGCGCCGGCACCCTGGGGCTTACCGGATCGCTGGGGCTGCCCGTCGCGCCGCGGCGCGCCATCACGCTTCGGGGCACCGTCGCGCTTCGGCGCACCATCACGTCTCGGGGCACCCTCACGGCGCGGGCGATCGTCGCCGGTCGAGCGATGCGGGCGATCAGCCATGGTGTGCTCCTCGAGCTCAAGAATCGTTCGTTAACGCGAAATGGCCACCCATTGCTGGGTGGCCATCTCACAAAGAAGTCCGGCGGTGTCCTACTCTCCCACGAGGTCACCCTCGCAGTACCATCGGCGCAGAAGGTCTTAGCTTCCGGGTTCGGAATGTAACCGGGCGTTTCCCCTTCGCTATGGCCGCCGAAACACTATTGATTTATCAGTAGTTTACGGACAGTCATGCATAAGCACTGTGGATACAGTGATGCAGTTCTGTGCGTAGTTCTCGACCGTAAATCGAGAACCACAAAGTGGACGCGAGCAACAAACTCAGTTCTCTCAAAGAGAGGGGTGTTGTCAAGTTATCGGCTTATTAGTACAGGTCAGCTGCAAGGGTCTTTAGTCCCCTCTTCCACATCCTGCCTATCAACCCAGTAATCTGGCTGGGAGCCTCTCACCCGAAGGTATGGAAGTCTCATCTTGAGGCCGGCTTCCCGCTTAGATGCTTTCAGCGGTTATCCATCCCGAACGTAGCTAATCAGCGGTGCTCCTGGCGGAACAACTGACACACCAGAGGTTCGTCCAACCCGGTCCTCTCGTACTAGGGTCAGATCCTCTCAAACTTCCTACGCGCGCAGCGGATAGGGACCGAACTGTCTCACGACGTTCTAAACCCAGCTCGCGTACCGCTTTAATGGGCGAACAGCCCAACCCTTGGGACCTACTCCAGCCCCAGGATGCGACGAGCCGACATCGAGGTGCCAAACCATGCCGTCGATATGGACTCTTGGGCAAGATCAGCCTGTTATCCCCGAGGTACCTTTTATCCGTTGAGCGACAGCGCTTCCACAAGCCACTGCCGGATCACTAGTCCCGACTTTCGTCCCTGCTCGACCTGTCAGTCTCACAGTCAAGCTCCCTTGTGCACTTACACTCGACACCTGATTGCCAACCAGGTTGAGGGAACCTTTGGGCGCCTCCGTTACTTTTTGGGAGGCAACCGCCCCAGTTAAACTACCCACCAGGCACTGTCCCTGAACCGGATTACGGTTCGAAGTTAGATATCCAGAGTGACCAGAGTGGTATTTCAACAACGACTCCACCGACACTAGCGTGCCAGCTTCACAGTCTCCCACCTATCCTACACAAGCCACACCGAACACCAATACCAAGCTGTAGTAAAGGTCACGGGGTCTTTCCGTCCTGCTGCGCGTAACGAGCATCTTTACTCGTAGTGCAATTTCGCCGAGTTCGCGGTTGAGACAGCTGGGAAGTCGTTACGCCATTCGTGCAGGTCGGAACTTACCCGACAAGGAATTTCGCTACCTTAGGATGGTTATAGTTACCACCGCCGTTTACTGGGGCTTAAATTCGCAGCTTCGCTTACGCTAACCGCTCCTCTTAACCTTCCAGCACCGGGCAGGCGTCAGTCCGTATACATCGTCTTGCGACTTAGCACGGACCTGTGTTTTTAGTAAACAGTCGCTTCCCACTGGTCTCTGCGGCCTTCATCGCTCCAGGAGTAAATCCCTTCACGAGTCCGGCCCCCCTTCTCCCGAAGTTACGGGGGCATTTTGCCGAGTTCCTTAACCACGATTCTCTCGATCTCCTTGGTATTCTCTACCTGACCACCTGAGTCGGTTTGGGGTACGGGTGACTAAAACCTCGCGTCGATGCTTTTCTTGGCAGCATAGGATCACTGATTTCCCCCGTGAGGGGTACGCATCGGATCTCAGGCTTTGTGAGAGACGGATTTGCCTATCTCTCGCCCTACATCCTTACACCGGGACAACCATCGCCCGGCTCAGCTACCTTCCTGCGTCACACCTGTTAATACGCTAACCGCACCAGCATAGGGTCGAGTGCTAGCCCCGGAGCTCCTCCCCGAAGGGATCGGTCACCGGTATTCGGACTCTTAGCATTACTGGATTAGCTTGGGCGGTTTTTCGTCAGTACGGGAATATCAACCCGTTGTCCATCGACTACGCCTGTCGGCCTCGCCTTAGGTCCCGACTTACCCAGGGCGGATTAACCTGGCCCTGGAACCCTTGGTCTTTCGGAGGACGGGTTTCTCACCCGTCTTTCGCTACTCATGCCTGCATTCTCACTCGTGTGGCCTCCACGGCTGGTTCACACCGCCGCTTCGCTGGCCACACGACGCTCTCCTACCGATCCGTACGGCTGGACCACGAAGGCCTACCAAATATACGAATCCTACGACTTCGGTGGCGTGCTTGAGCCCCGTTACATTGTCGGCGCGGAATCACTTGACCAGTGAGCTATTACGCACTCTTTCAAGGGTGGCTGCTTCTAAGCCAACCTCCTGGTTGTCTGTGCAACTCCACATCCTTTCCCACTTAGCACGCGCTTAGGGACCTTAGTCGGTAGTCTGGGTTGTTTCCCTCTCGACGATGAAGCTTATCCCCCACCGTCTCACTGCTGCGCTCTCACTTACCGGCATTCGGAGTTTGGCTGACGTCAGTAACCTTTTGGGGCCCATCGGCCATCCAGTAGCTCTACCTCCGGCAAGAAACACGCAACGCTGCACCTAAATGCATTTCGGAGAGAACCAGCTATCACGAAGTTTGATTGGCCTTTCACCCCTATCCACAGCTCATCCCCTCAGTTTTCAACCTAAGTGGGTTCGGTCCTCCACGACGTCTTACCGTCGCTTCAACCTGGCCATGGATAGATCACTTCGCTTCGGGTCTAGGACATGCGACTGAATCGCCCTATTCAGACTCGCTTTCGCTACGGCTACCCCTCTCGGGTTAACCTCGCCACATATCGCTAACTCGCAGGCTCATTCTTCAAAAGGCACGCCGTCACAGCTGCTAGGGCTGCTCCGACGGTTTGTAAGCAAACGGTTTCAGGTACTATTTCACTCCCCTCCCGGGGTACTTTTCACCTTTCCCTCACGGTACTTGTCCGCTATCGGTCATCTGGGAGTATTTAGGCTTATCAGGTGGTCCTGACAGATTCACACGGGATTTCTCGGGCCCCGTGCTACTTGGGATACTCTCCGGGCCATTACGACATTTCGACTACGGGGTTGGCACCCTCTGTGACTGGCCTTTCAAGACCATTCGTCTATATCGCGCTGTAACCCTTGTAGATCGGCAGATCTACGGGAAAGTCCCGCAACCCCGACCATGCAACGCCTGCCGGCTATCACACATGATCGGTTTAGCCTCTTCCGGGTTCGCTCGCCACTACTACCGGAATCACGGTTGTTTTCTCTTCCTGTGGGTACTGAGATGTTTCACTTCCCCACGTTCCCTCTACCCGCCCTATATATTCAGGCGGGAGTCACTAGGTCGCACAAGTACGCCCAGCGGGGTTTCCCCATTCGGAAATCCTCGGCTCAAAGCTCGCTTATCAGCTCCCCGAGGCTTATCGCAGATTGCTACGTCCTTCTTCGGCTCCAGATGCCAAGGCATCCACCGTTTGCTCTTAGAAACTTGACTACATGAGTTTGAATCGATCGTGCGCCTGCAGCCCGAAAGCTGCCGACGCGTGACCAATGATCTATATCTCTTTCGAGATGTTTGATCGTAGAAATGAGATCTTGCGATCTCAGTTCTAAGATGCTCGCGTCCACTGTGTAGTTCTCAACATACGGTCGGTACCGCTCCTGACGACGACCCCGAAGGGTGCTTTCTAGTCGATCAGACCGCGGTCCGAGGAATCGATACCCGCACCCTCTCCCAGTGGAGAGCTGTGCGAGGCCCGGTCCCTCAGGACCCAACAGCGTGCATGTGGTCAGTTCGAAGTCAGCAGCCGTTCCATCCCCGAAGGGAGTACTGAGCTGCCGGCTCTCGCCGACCACCAAAGTCAATGTTCCACCCATGAGCTACCAGCTGAAGACAGAGCTTCAGATCTGGCTTCTGGCTGCACTCACCGAAGTGAGGCAGCAGATGCTCCTTAGAAAGGAGGTGATCCAGCCGCACCTTCCGGTACGGCTACCTTGTTACGACTTAGTCCTAATCACCGATCCCACCTTCGACAGCTCCCTCCTTGCGGTTGGGCCACTGGCTTCGGGTGTTACCGACTTTCATGACTTGACGGGCGGTGTGTACAAGGCCCGGGAACGTATTCACCGTGGCGTTGCTGATCCACGATTACTAGCGACTCCAACTTCATGAGGTCGAGTTGCAGACCTCAATCCGAACTGAGACCGGCTTTTTGGGATTCGCTCCACCTTACGGTATTGCAGCCCTTTGTACCGGCCATTGTAGCATGCGTGAAGCCCAAGACATAAGGGGCATGATGATTTGACGTCATCCCCACCTTCCTCCGAGTTGACCCCGGCAGTCTCCCATGAGTTCCCACCATTACGTGCTGGCAACATAGGACGAGGGTTGCGCTCGTTGCGGGACTTAACCCAACATCTCACGACACGAGCTGACGACAACCATGCACCACCTGTTTACGAGTGTCCAAAGAGTTGACTATTTCTAGCCCGTTCTCGTATATGTCAAGCCTTGGTAAGGTTCTTCGCGTTGCATCGAATTAATCCGCATGCTCCGCCGCTTGTGCGGGCCCCCGTCAATTCCTTTGAGTTTTAGTCTTGCGACCGTACTCCCCAGGCGGGGAACTTAATGCGTTAGCTGCGACACGGAGACCGTGGAATGGTCCCCACATCTAGTTCCCAACGTTTACGGCATGGACTACCAGGGTATCTAATCCTGTTCGCTCCCCATGCTTTCGCTCCTCAGCGTCAGTTACGGCCCAGAGATCTGCCTTCGCCATTGGTGTTCCTCCTGATATCTGCGCATTCCACCGCTACACCAGGAATTCCAATCTCCCCTACCGCACTCTAGTTTGCCCGTACCCACTGCAGGCGCGAGGTTGAGCCTCGCGTTTTCACAGCAGACGCGACAAACCGCCTACGAGCTCTTTACGCCCAATAATTCCGGACAACGCTTGCACCCTACGTATTACCGCGGCTGCTGGCACGTAGTTAGCCGGTGCTTTTTCTGCAGGTACCGTCACTTTCGCTTCTTCCCTGCTAAAAGAGGTTTACAACCCGAAGGCCGTCGTCCCTCACGCGGCGTTGCTGCATCAGGCTTGCGCCCATTGTGCAATATTCCCCACTGCTGCCTCCCGTAGGAGTCTGGGCCGTGTCTCAGTCCCAGTGTGGCCGGTCACCCTCTCAGGCCGGCTACCCGTCGTCGTCTTGGTGAGCCGTTACCTCACCAACTAACTGATAGGCCGCGAGTCCATCCTTGACCGAAATTCTTTCCAGCTGATGACCATGCGGTCTCAGCTCGTATCCGGTATTAGACGTCGTTTCCAACGCTTATCCCAGAGTCAAGGGCAGGTTACTCACGTGTTACTCACCCGTTCGCCACTAATCCACCAGAGCAAGCTCCGGCTTCATCGTTCGACTTGCATGTGTTAAGCACGCCGCCAGCGTTCGTCCTGAGCCAGGATCAAACTCTCCGTAAATGTTTGATTGCACGACGGCCCGAAGGCTGCCGGCACATCTAGTGTCACCACCGGACCGAGGTCTGAGTGGCGACGAGTTTGTCTGACTGAAGTTCGAATATCTACTGACATTCTTGTTTCAATCCAAAGGAATCTCATACGGTTGGTCGAAACCAACCGTCGAGGTTGTTTGGCATTGACTTAGTGCACGCTGTTGAGTTCTCAAGGATCGGGCGCTCCAGACCTTCGGCTTCTCAGCCGTCGCAACTGGGCAACTTCGCTAAACTATCTGCCCGCAGGTGCCGATGCAAATCGGTGACCTCAGAGAACTGAGCCCGATCTGGGTGATCGACACTGGAGGGCAGAGTGTCATCCTACTTGGCGATGAGCGCACCAGCAAGTGGCTGCTCTGTCTTGGAGGATGTGTCCCGCTTGAGGTTGCGCCCCGCCTCTCGGCTGGCGGCACCTTTGGGGTGACGAGTTAGAACATTACGGTTCGTTCGGGTGCAGGGCAACTTTGACCGAATCCCGGGCGTGTCGCGCTGAAAACCGCGCCTCCGATCACGCTCGACTCACCGCAGAATCAGGCCGGCGAGGGTCTTCTTTCCGCGGCGCAGCACGGCCGCACGGCCCGCGAGCGCCGCGCCCTCGAGGGTCTGGTCGTCGGTCGACACCGCGACGTTGTTGAGCGAGACCCCGCCCTGCGCGATCGCGCGCCGCGCTTCGCCTGCGCTCGCGCAGAGCCCTGTGGCGACGAGAGCATGCACGACGGTGTCAGACTCGCCCAGTTCGGCCCGGGGCAGCTCGGCGATGACCGCGGCGAGGGTCTCAGCATCCAGTGCCGTGAGATCTCCCTGCCCGAAAAGGGCCTGCGATGCCGCGATCGCGGCGTCGACCGAAGCCGCGCCGTGCACGAAGCCCGTGACCTCGAGCGCCAGGCGCTTCTGCGCCGCGCGACGGAAGGGTTCGTCGCGCACGAGTTCGGCGTAGCGCTCGATCTCGGTCCGTGGCAGGAACGTGAAGACCTTGAGCCGGTCGATCACGTCGGCATCGTCGGTGTTGAGCCAGAACTGGTACATCGCGTAGGGGCTCGTCATCGCAGGGTCGAGCCAGATGGCATTGCCCTCGCTCTTGCCGAACTTGCGCCCATCGGCGTTCGTGACGAGCGGGGTGCCGATCGCGTGCACGGTCGCCCCCTCGGCTTTGCGCACGAGGTCGACGCCGCTCGTGAGATTGCCCCATTGGTCGCTGCCGCCGGTCTGCAGCACGCAGCCGTAGTCGAGGTGCAGGCGCCGAAAGTCGAGGCCCTGCAAGATCTGGTAGCTGAACTCGGTGTAGCTGATGCCCTCGTCGCTGTTGAGGCGCGCGCTCACGGCGTCTTTCTTGAGCATCGTGCCGACGCGGTAGTGCTTGCCGATGTCGCGCAAGAACTCGATCGCGCTCATCGGCGCCGTCCAGTCGAGGTTGTTGACGAGCTGCGCGGCATTCGACCCCTCGAAGGAGAGGAAGCGCGACACTTGGCGCTGCAGGTAGCCCACCCATTCCGCGACCACGGCCTCGTCGTTCAGGGTGCGCTCTGAGGTGGGCTTGGGGTCGCCGATGAGCCCGGTCGATCCGCCGACGAGCCCGAGGGGCCGATGCCCTGCGAGCTGCAGGCGGCGCATGAGCAGCAGCTGCACCAGGTTTCCGAGGTGCAGGCTCGGGGCGGTCGGGTCGAAACCGCAGTAGTAGGTGATCGGCGGGCCGTCGAGCAGCTCACGCAGAGCATCCGCGTCGGTCGAGACGTGCACGAGTCCGCGCCAGACGATCTCGTCCCACATGCTCGCGAACGACGGGTCGTTCTGCGGGGGCGTGAGAGTCGCGGTGGCAGGGGTCTCGGTGTCAGAAGCGGGGCCGGCGGTCACCGCGCCAGCGTATCAGCGGCGCGACTGCCGCTTCGCCGAATCAGCCTTGTATGCTTGATGAGGTAGGAATCATGCTGAGGGGGTTGATGGTGCAGACGATGTACGTGCTCATTGCCGACCAGGTCGGCAGCCGAGGCGACGTCGACCGGGTCGCCGGTGCACTCGACGAGTTGACCGAGAGATTCGGCACCACCTACGCTCTCGCGCCCGAGCGCACCGCCGGCGACGAGCTGCAAGCGCTCACCAATGATGCGGCGTGCGCCCTCGAATCTGCCCTGCACCTGCTGCGTTCGCCGCACTGGCGAGTGGGCATCGGAGCGGGGCTTGTGCGGCTGCCCCTGCCGACGAGCGTGCGCGAGGCGAGCGGACCCGCGTTCACCTCGGCTCGAGCGGCGGTCGAACGCGCAACGACGCGCTCGACACGGTTCGCCGCCGTCGGCGCCGAACGCCTCGCGGACCCCGTGCACGACTGGGCGTCGCTCGTCGACCTGCTGCTCGCCCAGCGGACGCGTTGGAGCGCGCAGGGGTGGGAGCTGCATGACCTGCTCGAGCAGGGTCTGACGCAAGCCGAAGCGGCGACCCGACTCGGCATCACTCCGCAGGCCGCCAGCAAACGAGCGCGCGCGGCCGGACTTCGCATCGACGCGGATGCTCGCCGCGCGCTCCCCCGCCTCGTGACCGTGGTCGGCGGTACGGTGGAAGGCCCGGCGGCGACCGCTGCCACCGGGACCACGATCGACGAAGGAGCGTCATGAGCCTGCTGCCACCGCTGCTGAACGACCTCATCGCGATGGCGTCGTGGAGCGCCGTGGCCGCGTTGCTGCTGCTCGTCGCGGTGCTCGCCCTGCTCGCCACGGCCACCGAGCGATCGTCGCTCGTTCTTCCGGCGATCGTCGTCGTCGGTATCGGCGCCTACGCCCTGCTGCTCGGGTTCGAGCCGACACCGCCCGGCGCTCTCGGGCCGCTCATCGCGCTCGGCCTCGCCCTCATCGGCATCGTCGCGGGCGGCCCGCTCGCGACCCTCGTGCTCGCGGCCGCCACTCGTGGTGGTGCCCCCGACGGCGACCACGGCGGCATCATCGTGCCCGTGGCCACCGGAGGCACCGCCCGCACCAAGCCCTCGACGCGCGAGGTGCTGCGCGGCGGCCTCACGATCGGCTATCTCGAGCGCGTCATCGTCGTCGCGGCCGTGCTCGTCGGCCGGTGGGAGCTGCTCGCCGGCCTCATCGCGATCAAGGGTCTCGGGCGGTTTCGCGACCTCGACGCCGGCGCAGCCACCGAGCGCTTTATCATCGGCACGCTCGTGAGCCTCACGTGGGCGGGGCTCTGCGGTGCACTCATCGTGTTGGCGTGACCCGCGGGCGCATGACCTAGCGCTTTGAGATCGCAGCGCGGTAGGTCGAGACCGTGGGCTCCCCGACGAGCCAGTAGCGCCAGGGGTACTCAGCACTGCCGCCGAGGCCACTGACGCCCACGCGCGGGCCCGAGGCGATGCGCTCGGGCCGCACGAGCGGCCCCGGCTCGAGGGCGATGCCCTCGACAGACAGCGGGCCTGCGGCGAGCATCCCGCCGCTGTCGGTCAGGTCGATGCCGAGAGCCGTCGCGAGGCGGGCAGGGCCCCGAGCGAGATCGCGCGGGGCGATGAGGCGGGATGCGCACTCCCCGGCGCGACGCGGTGCCGCGGCCGCCCGGCGCTTCGCCGCGAGCTCGGCGCCCTCGACCACCTCGCCCGCACGCAGCAGCACTGCTCCGGCCTCACCGGCGGCACCGCAGACCAGGTTGAGGCACCGGTGCATGCCGTAACTCAGGTAGACGTAGAGAGTGCCCGCCGGCCCGAACATGGGCTCTGTGCGGGGCGTACGGCCGCGGAAGGCGTGCGAACCGGGGTCGGCACCCTCGCCGCGGTAGGCCTCGACCTCGGTGAGCCGCACGCTCACGCCGCGCCCGTGCAGCACTGCGTCGAGCAGGCGCGGCGCGACCTCGACAGGGTCGCCCTCGAGCAGTCTCACTGCAGCGCGGCGAGCCGCTCGGTGAGGTGAGCGCGTTGAGCGGCGACCGCCGAGGGGGCCGTGCCGCCCGCGCCCGACCGCGAGGCGATGGAGCCGTCGACCGAGAGCACCTCGCGCACGGCGGGCAGCAGCCGCGGGTCAATTGAGGCGTACTCGTCGTCGCTCGGCTCGTGCAGCTCGAGGTCATGGCGCTCGCAGTGCGCCACGAGGGCGCCGGAGATCTCGTGCGCCTCGCGGAACGGCACACCCTGCCGCACGAGCCAGTCGGCGACGTCTGTCGCCAACGAGAAGCCCTGGGGGGCGAGAGCGGCCATGCGCTCAGTGTCGAAGCGCAGGGTCGCCACCATGCCGGTGAAGGCCGGCAGCAGCACTTCGAGCGTCTCGACGGCGTCGAACACGGGCTCTTTGTCTTCTTGCAGGTCGCGGTTGTACGCGAGGGGCAGTCCCTTGAGTGTCGTCAGCAGGCCCGTGAGGTCGCCAATGAGTCGCCCCGCCTTGCCGCGCGCGAGCTCGGCGATGTCGGGGTTCTTCTTCTGCGGCATGATCGACGAGCCCGTCGAGAAGCCGTCGTGCAGGGTCACGTAGCCGAACTCGCGGGTGTTCCAGAGGATGATCTCTTCTGCCAGCCGCGACAGGTCAATGCCGAGCTGCGCCGCGATGTAGGCGAACTCGGCGACGAGGTCGCGTGCGGCCGTCGCGTCGATCGAGTTCTCGGTCGGGCCGCTGAATCCGAGCTCGGTCGCGACGAGGGCCGGATCGAGGCCCAGGCTCGAGCCAGCCAGAGCCCCAGCGCCGTAGGGCGAGCGGTCGCTTCGCGCCGCCCAGTCGCGCAGGCGCTCGAGGTCGCGCACGAGCGGCCACGCGTGGGCGAGCAGGTGGTGGGCCAGCAGCACCGGCTGTGCGTGCTGCAGGTGGGTGCGGCCGGGCATGACGGCATCGGGATGCGCGTCGGCCTGCGCCGCGAGGGCCTCAATGAGCGAGCGCACCTCGCGCGCGATCACGGCCCCGTGGTCGCGCAGGTAGAGCCGCACGAGGGTGGCGATCTGGTCGTTGCGGCTGCGTCCCGCGCGCAAGCGACCGCCGAGCTCGGCGCCCACCGCCTCGACCAGCGCCGCCTCGAGGGCACCATGCACGTCTTCATCGTCGGGCCGGGGTTGCAGGCTGCCGTCTGCCCAGCGGGATTCGACTCGCAAGAGCCCCTCGAGCATCCGCACCAGTTCGTCGTCGGTGAGGTAGCCCGCCGCAGCGAGGGCGCGAGCGTGGGCCCGCGAGCCTCGGATGTCGTAGCCGCCGAGCTGCCAGTCAAAGTGCGTCGAGCGGCTGAGCCGCTGCAGTTCAGGCGAGGGGCCGTCGCTGAAGCGCCCGCCCCACAGCGAGCCCTCGTTCGTAGCACCGCTCATTGCGCACCGCCCGACTGCGCCAAAAGCCACACCAGGAGCGCCTTCTGCGCGTGCAGACGGTTCTCGGCCTCGTCCCAGATGACCGACTGCGGGCCGTCGATGACGTCAGCGGTGACCTCGTAGCCGCGGTCGGCGGGCAAGCAGTGCAGGAAGAGCGCGTCGGCCTTCGCGTGCGCCATCATGGCCGGGTCGACGCGGTAGGCGCCGAAGGTCGCGACGCGATGCGCCTTCTCGTCTTCTTTGCCCATCGAGACCCAGGTATCGGTGACGACGACGTCGGCCCCCGTGACGGCCGCGACCGGGTCGGTCGTGACCGTGATCGAGCCGCCCGTCTCGGCCGCGCGGCGCTCGGCATCGGCGACCACCGCGGCACTCGGCGCGAACGACGCGGGGGCAGCGACGCGCACGTGCATGCCCGCCGTGGCCCCGGCAAGCAGGTACGACTGCGCCATGTTGCTCGCTCCGTCGCCGAGGAACGCGACCGTGAGCCCCTCGAGATCACCGCGATGCTCGCGGATAGTCAACAGGTCGGCGAGCAGCTGGCACGGGTGGAAGTCGTCACTCAGAGCGTTGACGACGGGCACGGTCGTACCGGCCGCCATTTCTTCGAGCCCCGATTGTGCATAGGTGCGCCACACGATCGCGGCCACCATGCGCTCGAGCACGCGCGCGGTGTCGCTCGGCGTCTCTTTGCCGCCGAGCTGGCTGCTGGCGGTCGAGATGATGAGCGGCACCCCGCCGAGGTCGGCGATGCCGACCGCGAAGCTCACGCGCGTGCGGGTCGACGACTTGTCGAAGATGACCGCGACGGTCTGCGGGCCGGCGAGCGGCGTGCGGGCCCAGCGGTCGGCCTTGATGGCGACGGCCAGGTCGAGAATCTCGGCCTGCTCGGCGGGCGTGAGGTCGTCGTCGCGCAAGAAGTGGCGGGCAGCGGGTGCGGTCATGGCGTGGTGGCCTCCGGTCGAGCGGCGGACAGTGCTGTGGCGAAGAGTCCGAGAAAGCGGTCGATCTCAGCATCGCCGATGATGAGCGGCGGCGCGAGGCGGATGCTCTCGTCGTTCGCCGCGTTGATGATGAGGCCGCGGTGCAGCGCCTCGGCGACGACTCGCGGCGCGACGGCGGCGGTGAGCCCCACGCCGAGCAGCAGGCCGCGACCTCGCACCTCGGCGACGAGGGGCGAACCGAGAGCCAGGATGCCCTGCCGCAGCTGGTCGCCGCGTCGAGCCGCGTTGCTCACGAGGTCGGCCCTTTCGATCTCAGTGAGCACAGCATCGGCGACTCCGGTCGCAAGCGGATTGCCCCCGAAGGTCGAGCCGTGCTGGCCGAGCGTGAAGAGGTCGCTCGCAGCGCCCCGGGTGACGAGCGCGCCGATCGGCACTCCCCCGCCGATGCCCTTGGCGAGAACGACCGCGTCTGGCAGGTCGTCGGCGTCTGTCAGGTCGTGCTGGAAGGCAAACCAGTCGCCCGTGCGGCCCGCGCCGGTCTGGATCTCGTCGACGATGAGCAGGGCGCCGTGCCCGCGCGTCAGCCGACGCGCCTCGAGCAGAAACTCGGGCGGCAGCGGCACGACGCCGGCTTCGCCCTTGATGGGCTCGAGCACGACGGCCGCGACATCGTCACCGAGGGCCGCCTCGAGCGCGGCGAGGTCGGTCGGCAGGTGCTCGACGCCCGGCAGCCCCGGCTCGAAGGGCTCGCGCAGGGCCGCCTTGCCGGTCAGCGCGAGGGCGCCCATGGTGCGGCCGTGAAACCCTCCCTCGAAGGCGAGGATGCGCGGCCTGCCCGTGCGACGAGCGAGCTTGACCGCCGCCTCGATGGCCTCAGCACCCGAGTTGGCCGGGTACACCCGACCGGTCTCGCCGAACCCGGTCAGCCGCACGAGGCGTTCGGCGAACGCGACCGCCTGAGGGGTCGTGAAGTAGTTGCTGACGTGCATCGCGCGAGCGGCCTGCGCCGCGATCGCCTCGACGACGACCGGATGCGCGTGACCCAGGGCGTTGACGGCGATGCCGGCGAGGAAGTCGAGGTACTCAGTGCCGTCGACATCCCACACGAGAGCGCCGCGGCCATGATCGAGCACGGCCATCGGGCTCGGCGCCGAGCGCATCGCGACACGGGCGAATCGCTCGCGCAGAGCATCCGTCTGCTCGCCCGCGACCAGCGGCGCGGTAGTCACGCGACGACCTCGGTACCGATGCCGGCCTGCGTGAAGATCTCGAGCAAAATCGAGTGTGGAATGCGGCCGTCAATGATCGCCGCCTTGCCGACACCGCCCTCGACCGCGTCGAGGCAGGCTGTCATTTTCGGGATCATGCCCGACTCGAGGCTCGGCAGCAGGGCTCGCAGCTCGTCGGCCTCGATGCTCGACACGAGTGACGCGGTATCGGGCCAGTCGCGGTAGAGCCCGGCGACATCGGTGAGAATCACGAGCTTCTCGGCGCCGAGCGCCACGGCGAGCGCCGCGGCGGCCGAGTCGGCGTTCACGTTGAGGCTCTGGCCCGGGCTGTCGCCGTCGGGCGCGATCGACGAGACGACGGGGATGCGCCCCGCGTCGAGCTGCGCGAGCACGGCGGCGGGGTCGACCCCCACGACATCACCCACGAGCCCCAGGTCGACCTCGACCCCGTCGATCACGACTCCCCGGCGGCGACCGCGGAAGAGCCCCGCGTCCTCCCCCGAGATCGCCGCGGCGAACGGCCCGTGCTCATTGATGAGACTCACGAGCGAGCGGCTGATCTGGCCCGTGAGCACCATGCGCACGACATCCATCGCTTCGGGGCTCGTGACACGGTAGCCGCCGCGAAACTCGCTCTCGATACCAAACTTCTCGAGCATCGCCGAGATCTGCGGGCCCCCGCCGTGCACGACCACGGGGCGCAGACCGACCGTTCGCAGGTAGACCATGTCTTCGGCGAAGGCCCGCTGCAACTCATCGCTGACCATCGCGTTGCCACCGAACTTGATGACAACGACGCGGTCACGAAAGCGTTGCAGCCAGGGCAACGACTCGATGAGCGTTGCTGCCTTGACGGCCGCCTGTGCGTGGTCAGCCGTGATGGTCTCGGGGTCTCTCAGCTCGCTCACGGTGCCTCAACTCGAGTAGGCGCTGTTCTCGTGCACGTAGTCGTGCGTGAGGTCATTGGTGTAGATCTCGGCCTCGGCTTCACCGGCGTGCAACTCGATGAGCACGCGAATGCCGCGGCCGCTCAGGTCGACCTCGGTGCGCGGGCGATCGGGCGCCCCGGCGTGGCACAGCCGCACCTCGTTGAACGAGACGTCGACCGCGTAGGGATCGAACGCGGCCTGCGTCGTGCCGATCGCGGCGAGCACCCGGCCCCAGTTGGGGTCGTTGCCGAACATCGCGGCCTTGAAGAGGTTGCTGCGGGCGACCGAGCGCGCGACCTCGACGGCGTCATCCTCCGTCACTGCGCCGGTCACCTGAATACGGATGTCGTGGCTCGCGCCCTCAGCATCGGTGATGAGCTTCTCTGAAAGGCTGTAGCAGACCGCGCGCAGCGACATCGTGAACCTGTCGAGGTCGGGGCGAATTCCGGATGCTCCGCTCGACAGCAGCGCCACCGTGTCGTTGGTCGACATGCAGCCGTCGGAGTCGATGCGGTCGAACGTCTTGGCGCTCACCTCGCGCAGTGCGGCGTCGAGCTCGGCCGAGGTGAGGTCGGCGTCGGTGGTGAGCACCACGAGCATGGTCGCGAGACCGGGCGCGAGCATCCCGGCGCCCTTCGCCATGCCGCCGATCGTCCAGCCGTCTGACGACAACCATGACTCTTTCGGCACCGAGTCAGTCGTCATGATCGCGAGGGCCGCGTCGGGTCCGCCCTCGGCGCTCAGCACCTGGCTGGCCACCGCGACTCCGTCGAGCAGTTTCTTCGTGTCAAGCGGCTCACCGATGAGCCCCGTCGAACACACGAGTACATCCCCCGCCGACACGTCGTCGAGCATGCCCGCGACAAACTCTGCCGTCTGATGCGTCACGAGAAAACCCTCGGGGCCCGTGAAGCAGTTGGCTCCACCCGAGTTGAGCACGATCGCGCTCACCTCGCCGTCGGCGATGACCTGCTGCGACCAGATGACGGGATGAGCCTTGGCGCGATTGCTCGTGAAGACGGCAGCCGCGGCCTTCGACGGGCCCTGATTGACGACGAGGGCGAGGTCGCGATCGCCGCTCGACTTCAGGCCGCACGGCACGCCGGCGGCGACGAAGCCGAGGGGTCGAGTGACGCTCACGGGGCGACCCCGTTCACGGGCAGGCCGAGCGCTTCGGGCAGGCCGAGCGCGAGGTTGAGCGACTGCACGGCGGCGCCGGCGGTGCCCTTCACGAGGTTGTCGAGCGCGACCACGATCACCACGCGCTGCACCTCGACGTCGACCGCGAGACCGATGAGCGCGGTGTTCGCGCCCACGACCGATGACGTCGACGGAAACTGCCCCTCGGGCAGCACGTGCACGAAGGGCTCGGCGTCGTAGGTCGACACCCAGGCGTCGCGCACGATCGCCGCATCGACGCCCGGTGCCAGGCGCGCCGTGACCGTCGCGAGAATGCCGCGCGACATTGGCACGAGCACGGGAGTGAACGAGATGCTCGGGCGCTCGGCACCCGCCCACCGCACGTTCTGCAGAATCTCGGGAATGTGCCGGTGCACTCCCCCGACGGCGTAGGGCGTCGCCGCGCCCAGCACCTCGCTGGCGAGCAGGTCGGTGCGCAACGAGCGCCCGGCCCCGCTCGGGCCGACGGCAAGCGCGGCGGTGAGGTCTTGACCCTCGATGATGCCGCTCTGGATGCCCGGGGCGAGCCCCAGCGTCACCGCGGTGACATTGCACCCCGGCACCGCAATGCGGCGCGTGCCCGAGAGGTGCGAGCGCTGGCGACTGCCGTCGGCGTGCACGAGCTCGGGCAGGCCGTACGTCCACGCGCCGTGGTGCTCGCCTCCGTAGAAACGCGCCCAGTCGTCGGCGCTCTCGAGTCGGTGGTCTGCGCCGCAGTCGAGCACGAGGGTCTCGGGCGATAGCTGGGCCGCGATCTCGCCCGAGGCGCCGTGCGGTAGCGCGAGCACGACGATGTCGTGGCCCGCGAGCGCCTCGACCGTGGTCTCGACGAAGGTCAGATGGTCGAGCGACCGCAGATGCGGGTGCACGTCAATGAGCGTCGAGCCAGCGTTCGAGTGGGCGGTGACCGTGCGAATCTCGAGCTGCGGGTGGTGCGCCATGAGGCGCAGCACCTCGCCCCCCGCGTAGCCGCTCGCGCCCGCCACCGCCACGGAATAGGTCATGTGCTTAACCTTTGCAGAGAATACGATGAGGTTTCGACACGGGCACGCCCACGGCGGCCCATCCCCGACACAAGGAGCACCGGCATGGACGACCTCAGCGGCCTCATCAACCTGATTCCGATCGGCGACATCGCGAAGAAGATCGGCGTCGACGAGAACGTCGCCCGCGCCGCCGTCGCCGTCGCCGTGCCCGCCATCGTCGGCGGTCTCGCCGCGAACGCGAAAGACGACAAGGGTGCGCAGTCGCTCGAGAAGGCCCTCGGCCACCACAAAGGTCGCGCCCCGAAGAAGCTCGACGACATCGACGAGAAAGACGGCGAGAAGATCGTCTCGAACGTCTTCGGCGCCAAGAAGAACGACGTCGTGAAAGCCGCCGCGTCGAAGGCCGAGGTCAAGGCGGGTTCGAAGGCAGACGGGCCCGACATTGGCGCGATCGTTGCGCAGGTCTTGCCGATTGTCGCGCCGATCGTGCTCGCCTTCGTCGCCAACCAGTTCATGGGCAACAAGGCCGAGGCAGCCCCGGAGCCCGCCGCGGCACCCGCCTCGAGCGGCAACCCGCTCGCCGACATGCTCGGCGGGCTCATCTCGAGCCCTCAGGGTCAAGAGATGATCACGGGCGCCCTCGGCGGCCTGCTCGGCGCCGGCCGTAAGTAGGCGGCGCCTCGTACTGGTTGCGACAGCTCGCAGGTTTTCGGACGTGCGAGCTGTCGCACCTAGTGAGAGAGGACGACGGAGTGGGCAGCGCTTGCCGCGCAGACCCCCACGTCTCAGGCGCGAAGCGTCGCGCCGAGCCTCTCGCTCGCGAGTGCGAGACCCGCGAGCTTGGCCTCTGTTGCTTCTGCGGCCGTGAGCGTGCGGTCGTCGGCCCTGAACCGCAGCGCCAGCGTGATCGACTTCGTGCCGGACTCGAGACCTGTGCCCCGGTAGTCGTCGACGATCGTCGCTGACTCGAGCAGCTCACCGGCGCCCTCGACGACCGTATCGCGCACCGCTCCCGCGGGCACCGACTCGTCGACGACAACCGAGAGATCTTGCGTCGCGGCAGGGTACCCCGCGATGCGGCCCGCGATGATCTCGCTCGTTCCGGCTGCGGTGAGCGCGTCGAGGTCGAGCTCGAGCACGGCGACCCGTCGCGGAAGATCACGCTCAACGGCAATGGCGGGCAGCAGCTCGCCGGCCACGCCCACGGGCGTCTCGCCGACCCAGAGCGCGGCGGTACGGCCGGGGTGCAGTGCCGGGTGCTCGCCCCGCTCGACACGCAGCGTTACTCCGGCGACGGAGGCGACGGCATGCGCAGCCTCGAGTGCATCCGCGATGCCCCGCGGTTCGGCGGACTGACCGATGCCCTTGGGCCGACGATCGCCGATCATGATCGCCGCGAGATAGCGCGGCTGATCGGGGATGCTCGCCGCGAGCTCGGCGAGCACCTGGTCGCTCGGGCGCGCGCCTCCGGGCGGCACTTCCGCGGTGCCGTACTGCCGACCCGCCTCGGGGTGGAAGACGGCACCCAGCTCGAACAGCGCGACATCGGTGAGGCCGCGCGACACGTTGCGGTGAGCGATGCGCGTGAGGCCGGGAAGCAGGCTGCGGCGCAGGCGAGCCGACTCGGAGTCGATGGCGTTCGCGAGCACCATGCTGGCCGCATCCGCACCATCGATGAGGGCGTTCTCGGCGGCCGAGACGAAGGGGTACGCGAGAACCTCGGTGAGTCCTGCGGCGGCGAGGGCATCAGCGACGGCTCGACGCACGCGCTGGGGCCGGGTCAGACCCCGCCCGGGCGGCGCGATCGGCAGCACGGCCGGAATGCGGTCATAACCGACGATGCGCGCGACCTCCTCGGCGAGCGAGGGCGCATCGACAAGGTCGGGGCGCCAGCTCGGCGGCGTGATGAGCCAGCCGTCGGTCTCGACGGCGAGTGTGCACCCGATCACCTCGAGCGACTCGGTGATCTCGTCGAGCGAGTAGTCGACGCCGACCAGTGCGTCGACGTAGCCCTCGGCGAGGTGGATCGGTGCGGGCTTCGGAGCGTCGATCCAGAGCGAGCCGAGTGGATCAGCCGTGCCGCGCGCGAGCTCGACGAGCAGGTCGACGACGCGCTGCGCCGCAGGCTCGGCCACGAGCGGGTCGACGCCGCGCACGAACCGCCGCGAAGCCTCGCTCGGCAGCTTGTGCCTGCGCGAGGTGCGCGCGATCGAGACGGCCTCGAAGTGCGCCGCCTCGATCAGCACGTCGACCGAGGTCGACGAGATCTCTGTGCTCGCCCCGCCCATGACGCCCGCGAGCCCGATGGGGCCCGAGTCGTCGGTGATGAGCAGGTCTTCGGGGTGCAGCGTGCGGGTCTGACCGTCAAGCGTCACGACCTTCTCGCCCTTGCTCGCCCGGCGCACCGTGATGCCGCCGCTGAGCGTCGAAAGGTCGTAGGCGTGAATCGGCTGGCCGAGTTCGAGCATCACGTAGTTGGTGATGTCGACGACGAGCGAGATCGAGCGGATGCCGGCGAGCGACAGGCGGGAGATCATCCACGACGGTGTCGGTCGTTCGGTATCGATGCCGCGCACGACGCGCGTCACGAAGGCATCGCACCCCGGAACGCCGTGAATCGGCGCGTCATCGCGCACCGCGACGTCGAAACCCGAGCCCTGCCCAGGGCTGACCGCGAGCGCGGGGTCGCGGAAAGGCACGCCCGTCGCGTGCGAGTACTCGCGAGCGACACCGCGGATCGATAGCGCATAGCCGCGGTCGGGCGTCACGTTGATCTCGACGGCGAGGTCGTCAAGACCCAGCAACGCGATCGCATCAGTGCCGACCTCGGGGTCGAGGCCCAAGGTCGCGAGCCTCAGAATGCCGTCGTGCTCGTCGCCGAGACCGAGCTCTCGCGCGCTCGCGATCATGCCGTCGGAGACGTGGCCGTAGGTCTTTCGGGCGGAGATCGGAAAGGGCCCGGGCAGCACGGCCCCGGGCAGCGAGACGACGACCTTATCGCCGACCGCGAAATTGCTCGCGCCGCACACGATGCCGCGCGACTCGTTCGGCCCCGTGAGCACCTGGCACCACCGGATGGTCTTGCCGTTCGACTGCGGCTCGTCAACGAACTCAAGTACCTGGCCCACGACGATCGGTCCGGTGAGCGCGACGCCGTGAATCTCTTCTTCTTCGAGCCCGACGCGCACGAGTGCGGCGTGCACCGCCTCGGCATCGGCAGCGGGGTCGCCGCTCGACGGCACGTCGACAAACTCGCGAAGCCATGACAGAGGAATACGCATCAGACCACCAACCCGAACTGCTGCGAGAAGCGCACGTCACCCTCGACCATGTCACGCATGTCGCTCACCCCGTTGCGGAACATGAGCGTGCGCTCGATGCCCATGCCGAAGGCGAAGCCCTGGTAGACCTCGGGGTCGATGCCCGCCGAGCGCAGCACGTTGGGGTTGACCATGCCGCAGCCGCCCCACTCGATCCAGCGCGGCCCGTCGCGGAAGGTCGGGTGCCATACATCGAGCTCGGCGCTGGGCTCGGTGAAGGGAAAGTACGAGGGTCGCAGGCGAATGCGAGCGCCCTCGCCGAACAGCGCGCGGGCAAGATGCTCGAGCACGCCGCGCAAGTGGGCCATCGTCAGGCCCTTATCGATCGCGATGCCCTCCATCTGGTGGAAGACGGGGGTGTGCGTCGCGTCGAGCTCGTCGGTGCGGTAGACGCGCCCCGGGGCCACGATGTAGAGCGGCACCCCGCGCGAGAGCATCGAGCGCGACTGCACGGGGCTCGTGTGCGTGCGCAGAATCAGGTGACGGTCGTCAGGCTCGATGAAGAAGGTGTCTTGCATCGCGCGCGCCGGGTGGTCGGGCGCGAAGTTGAGCGCGTCGAAGTTGAACCAGTCGTTCTCGAGCTCGGGCCCTTCGTCGACCTCCCAGCCCATCGCGACGAAGATGTCGCTCATGTCTTCCATGAGCGTCGTGAGCGGATGGCGCGCACCGGCGATGCGCAGGGGCGGGATGCCCGTGACATCGATCGCCTCGGCCGCGAGCCGCGCCTGCTCTTCTGCTTCAGCCAGCTCGGCCTCGCGTGCGGCGATGGCCTGCGCGACGCGTCCGCGTGCCTGACCGACGAGCTTGCCGAGAGCCGCCTTCTGGTCGGCCGGCACATCGCGCAGCGTCGCGTTGAGACTCGCCAGCGGAGACGACTCGCCCGCGTGGGCCGACTTGGCGGCTTTCAGCGCGGCGACATCGGCGGCGGCGGCGATCGCCGCGAGTGCGGCATCGACGGCCGAGTCGACGACGGATTCGGAGATCTCGAGAGGGTCAGGCACAGCGGTAAAGCTTAGTCTGGCCGCCGTGGGGGTCTGTCGCGCTCGAGCACGGGAAGAGTGATGGCGCGGGTGCCTTCCGCTCCGAGCGCGGCCGCAGGACCCGTCGGAGTCAGCTTGCCCGCCTTCGGCCCGCTCCGCTTGGCGACCGCCCGGGCGATCCATGACAAGGTCAGGTTCAGGGCGAGGTAGATCGCAAGTCCGATGATGAAGAGTGTGAAGACGTACCTGTTGCCGAGAGCCTTCTGCATGTTCTGAATCGTGCGCGACAGCTCGTCATACGCCACGACGTAGGCGAGCGACGTATCTTTCAGCAGCACGACCATCTGCGCGAGAATGATGGGGAGCATCTGCCGGAATGCCTGAGGGAACTCGATGATCATGCGAGTTCTCGTCGCCGTGAGTCCGATGACGAAACCCGCTTCACGTTGCCCCTTGGGCAGCGACAGGATTCCGGCCCTGAGCGCTTCACCGATGATCGCGCCGTTGTAGACGCCGAGACCGATGACGCCGGCCCAGTAGGCACCGGTGGAGAACACCAGGAACACGAAGAAGATCATGAGCAGCACAGGCATGCCGCGGAAGAACTCGAGCAGGATCGCTGCAGGAACCCGAATCCACCTGCTCGTCGCCGTGCGCGCGAACGAGAAGCCGATGCCGACCGCGATCGCCAGGATCGCCGCAGCGCCCGCCATCAGAAGAGTCGCACCGACTCCGGCAGCGAAGCGTTCCCAGACCAGGGGGTTGGCCAGTACATCCCATCGAGAAGGGTCGAACAATCCGGGCGTCACGGCATCGTTGGCAGAGATGCGGGGAGCGGCGAGAGTCGCGATCACCCACCAGAACAGCGCCGCGATCAGGATGATGCCGACGATCGATCCGATCAGCGACCTGCGGCGGGCCTTCGGGCCGGGCGCGTCGTAGAGAACACCGAGGCTCATCGCAGCACCCGCACCTTCTTCTCGATGTATCCGGCGATCTGCCCGAGCGGAATGGTGATCAGCAAGTAGAGCGCTGCGGCGAACAGCAGCATCAGCAGAACCTTGTCGCCGTGATCCCGCGTCGCTCGCTGCACTCCGGAGAAGAGCTCATTGACGAAAAAGATGCCCGCGACCGAGGTGTTCTTGGTCAGCGCGATGAAGACATTGATGAGCGGCGGCACCACCATGCGGCCCGCTTGGGGAAGGATGACGAGCGTGAGCGTCGCGCCGAACCCCATGCCGATGCTGCGAGCCGCTTCGGCTTGACCGATCGGCACGCCGTTGATGCCCGAGCGCACAGCCTCGGCGACGAACGGAGACGTGTAGAGCGTGAGGCCGAGAATGGCCAGCAGCAGATAGCCGACCTTGGGATCCGGCCCCACCGATACTCCCAGGATGGGCAGGACGAACGCGCAGAAGAACAGGACCAGCAGCAGGGGCACATTGCGCAACGCCTCGGTGTAGACGACGGCGAAGACTCGCAGCGACGGCAACGGCGAGATGCGCATCGCCGCGATGATGACACCGAGAATGAAGGCGCCGAGGCCCGACACCACGAGCAGCAGGATCGTCAACCCGAAGCCCTCGAGATACAACGGCATGACGTCGATCAGCGAATCGATGACGCTCACGGCTCTCCTCTCTTGCTGATCACAGAAGGTGGGGCGTCGGCCCACCCAGGACGGGCGGGCCGACGCCGATACGACGCTTAGTAGCGGTCGACCGCCGGGGGCTCCGGCAGGTCGAGCACCACGCCCGCGGTCGAGGTCCACGCATCGGCCCATCGGCCGTCGGCGTACGCCTCTTCGAGGACGTCGTTGATCCAGCTGCGGAACACGTCATCGTCGCGGGTGAGGCCGATGCCGTAGGGCTCAGAGGTGAACGCGTTGTTCACGACCTCGAACTCGCCCGGGTTCTGGTCGGCGAGTCCGGCAAGAATCACGTTGTCAGTCGTCACGGCAACGACCGCTCCGTTGCGCAGCGGCTCGAGGCAGTTCGAGTACGTGTCGGTCGTGATGAGGTTGGGGCCGTACTCTGCGATGTTCTGCTCTGAGGTGGAACCCGCGACCGAGCAGACGTTCTTGCCTGCGACGTCTTCCGGGCCGGTGATGCCCTCCGGGTTTCCTTCGAGCACCAGGATGTCCTGGCCCGCGAGGTAGTACGGACCGGCAAACGAAATGACTTCCTTGCGCGTGTCGTTGATCGTGTAAGTCGCGATCACGATGTCGACGGTGCCGTTCTCGATGAACGGCTCGCGGTTGGCAGACACGGTCTCGACCCACTCGATGTTGTCTGCAGCGATGCCGAGCTCGCTCGCGATGATCTTGCCAATCTCCACATCGAAGCCGACGGGCTCACCGTCAAGGCCCTGCAGGCCGAAGAGCGGCTGGTCGAACTTCGTGCCGATGGTGATCGTGCCAGCCTCGGCGAGGGCAGCCATGGTCGAACCGGCCTCGAACTCAGGTGCTTCGGCGACCGGCTCAGCCGGCTCGGTGGCGCCGCCGGCGCACGCGCTCAGGCCCAGTAGTCCGACGGCCGCCAGAGCGGCAGCGGCGATTCCTCTGTTGAGTCCCATATCTGTCTACTCCTTGCTGTGGTGCTCCCCCGCCGGTCAGCGGGAGAGGATTTTCGAGAGGAAGTCCTTCGCTCTCGGGGTCTGCGGGTTGTCGAAGAAGGCATCCGGCTCGGCCTCTTCGACGATCTCGCCCTCGGCCATGAAGAGAATCCGCTCTCCTGCACTGCGGGCGAAGCCCATCTCGTGCGTGACGACGACCATGGTCATGCCGTCGCGGGCGAGCGACGTCATGACGTCGAGCACCTCGTTGATCATCTCCGGGTCGAGCGCCGAGGTCGGCTCGTCGAAAAGCATGACTTTGGGGTTCATCGCGAGTGCCCGGGCGATCGCTACCCGCTGCTGCTGGCCACCCGACAACTGAGCGGGCAGTTTCTGAGCCTGGTTGGCCACGCCCACGCGATCGAGCAGCTCCATGGCCTTGGTGTTCGCCTCTGCCTTCGGAACACCGCGCACACGGCGCGGACCGAGCGTGACGTTCTCGAGCACGGTCTTGTGCGCGAAGAGATTGAACGACTGGAACACCATGCCGACATCGGCACGCAAGGCTGCAAGGTCTTTGCCCTCTTCCGGCAATCTCTTGCCGTCGATCGTGATGCTGCCGCTGTCGATCGTCTCCAGTCGGTTGATCGCGCGGCACAGGGTCGACTTGCCCGACCCGCTCGGTCCGATCACAACGACGACTTCACCTCGGTGAATCGTCGCGGTGATGTCTTTAAGCACATGGAGTTCTCCGAAGTGCTTGTTGACGTGGTCGATCACGACCAGCGGTTCAGACATGGTCGCCATCCCTTCGAGCTCGGCCGCTCACCGGTGCCGGTCTCCGGAGGCCTGACCGGCGGCTGCGTTCGCGCGGACAGCACGAATCGCGCATGACGGTCATGGAGCACATCGACATCGGTGGCACGCCATCACGCTAAGTCGCGGGGTAGTCCCCCACGCGCGCCTTGAGGGTTTCTTGAGCGTGCAGCTCGCGCTCAGCGCCTCGACTCGCTGTAGTACTCCACGGCACCGGCGTGCAACGACACCGGGTCGGTGAAGATGGCTTCCCGGCGGTCGAGCAAGGCTGCGGCCGGAACCTCTGCCGCGATGACGGAACGCGACTCGAACAGCGCTGTGAGCACCTCGCGCACGAGCTCGTCCGAAGCGCTTTGCGCGACCATGAGGTAATTGGGCACGGTCATCGTCGCCGTGGCCTGGGTTCGCCCGTACGCCCCGATGGGGAACTCGGCGAGCCGGTAGACGCCGCCGTGCGCTGCATTCGCCCGCTCGACCGTGGCCGCGTCGATCGAGAGCAGGCGGGTGGGAGCCTCCCCGAACAGCTCTGCGAGGCCCGGAGTCGGAAGCCCTCCGACCCAGAAGAACCCCTCGATGTCACCGTCGCGCAGAGCGTCGATCGACTCGGCGAGCCCCATCGCCCGGTCATCGATCGCTGCCGGGTCGACTCCGGCCGCGATGATCACCCGCTCGGCGACGATGCTCACGCCCGAGCTGGGAGCCCCCAGCGAGACAGCACGACCCGCGAAGTCCCCGATCTGCATGATGTCTGAGTCTGATCGCACCACGACGTGCACATACTCGTCGTAGAGCCGAGCCACAGCTTGCACGGCGAGGGGTTCGGCAAACCCCCCGTTGCCGGCGACCGCATCAGCGGCCACATCGCTCTGCGCGAACCCGAAAAGCGCACGCCCGTCGCTCACGCGCTGCAGGTTGTCGACCGAACCGTTCGTCTCATCGACAGTGACCACCGTGTCGAGCCTGCTGGAGAGCACATCGGCCAGCTGCTCGCCGAAGGCGTAGTAGACCCCCGTGACCCCGCCGCCCGCGATGGAGAACCGCTCTGCCGGGGCCGCCGGCCCGCATGCCACCAGGGTCAGCCCCGCCATGATCAGGCCGAGGGCCGCAGTGACGCTGCGTCGCGAACGCGGCGTCATGAGGGCCCCGCATTCGCCAGGCGCAGGTGGACCGCGAGCCCTCCGCCGTCGGGCGACTCGACGCGGAGCCCTCCGCCGATCGACTGCAGCAGGTCGGTGGCGATCGCCAACCCCAGGCCCGAGCCCGGGGTGCTGCGATTGCGCGGACTTCGCCAGAACCGTTCGGTGAGGTGAGCGAGTTCATCGGCCCCGACTCCGGGGCCGTGATCGCGCACCACGATCTCCGCGCCATCGGTCGAGTCGGTCACCGCGAGCATGACACGCGTGCCCGACGGGGAGAATTTCACAGCGTTGTCGATCACCGCATCCAGTGCGCTCTCGAGAATCGTGCGGTCGGTCTGGGTCAGCACTCCCCCCTCGCCGTCGACGACGAGCGAGATGCCCGCTGTCGACGCGGACTGACGCCATGCCTCAGCCCTGTCGCTCACGACCTCCGCGACATTGACGATCTCTTCGGCCGCGCCGCGCTCACCACTCCTGGCGAGATTGAGAAGAGTGTCAAGAATGCGGGTCATCCGGCGACCCTCCTCGCGCGTCTCTTCGACGTCTCGGTTCCACTCGTCATCAAGCCCTGTCGCGAGGTACTCCACCCGCACGAGCAAGGCGTTGAGCGGGTTGCGCAGCTCGTGCGATGCGTTGAGTGCGAACTCCTGCTGACGCGTCATCATCCTCTCGATGTGCTCGGCCATGCTGTTGAAGATCACGATCATGCTGCGCAGCTCAGGGGGTCCGGTCTCGTCGGCGATGCGCGCTTCCACGTCACCGCGTTCGATCGCTTCCATGGCAGCATCGACGCGTCGGATAGGCCGCAAGACCCAGGTGGCGAGGCGGAACACCACGATCAGCCCGATGGATGTGGCCAGCACCGCACCACCCAGCAGGAGGGCCCACTGCTCGAGGATCGTCTCTCGCGCGACGTCGATGCTCGCCGTGACGACGACTGCCCCGATGGGGTCGCCGTTCTCGAGCACCGGCTCGACCATGACCGAGTCGGTGAGCGCCCACGGCAGCGCCGGCTCGGGCAGCTCGCTCCTGCGCCCGGCGAGAGCGAGCTGAATCTGCGCTGTCGTATTCTCATCGAGCACGACTGTTTCGTCGCCGCCAGAGGCCCATAGTGAGCCGGACCGGTCGATGACCAGCACCCGCGTGCCGTAGAGCTCGTAGTAGCGCTCGGCTTCACTAGCGACGAGATCGGGGCTTCCCGATCGCAAGGCCTGCCGTGCGCTCGTGACGAAGTAGGCAACATCGCCCAGCAGCTCAGAGAAGTGCTCCTGCTGGATGCTGCGCGCGGCACTCCACGCGTACGCACCGCCCAGAACCAGCAGCACCGCGACGAGCGGAACGAGGAACACGGTGACCAGTCGGCGGCGCACGGCTACCTCCCCGCGAATCGATAGCCGATGCCGCGCACCGTCTCGATCAAGTCGCCTCGCCCGGTCTTGCGCCGAATGGAGCCGACGTGCACCTCGAGCGAACGACTGAAGGCGTGCCAGTCGGTCTGCCAGACCTCGCGGATGATGCGCTCACGCGGCACGACAACCCCGGGATACCGAGCGAGTACGGCAAGGATGTCGAACTCGGTGCGCGTCAGCTCAACCGGGTGTCCGTCGACGATCAACTGGCGAGCCGACAGATCGATCCGCGTTCCCGACACGTCGATGACCTGCTCCTGAACCGGTTCCGCCACGAGCGACCGCGACCGCCGCGTGACCGCCTCGATGCGTGCCACCAGCTCGAGCACGTTGTAGGGCTTGACGACGAAGTCGTCCGCGCCGGCTCGCAGGCCCCGGATGCGCTCCTGAACATGACTGCGGGCGGTGGCGATGATGATCGGCACTCCTGACCGCTCGCGGATTCGACGACAGAGCTCGATGCCGTCCATGTCGGGCAGACCGAGATCGAGAAGCACAACCTCGGTGTCAGTGCCGAGGGCCTCGAGCGCCTGAGCGGCATCCGCGGCGCTGACCGTGTCGTAGCCGGCCTTGCGCAGAAACGCGCGCAGCGCATCCATGAGTCGATCGTCGTCCTCGACGATCAGAACGGCCATGCGACCGCCCACGGGATGACCCGGTCGCAGAGCGCACCGTGAAGACCGGTGTCGGCACTGACGTCGGCGGACACCCCCTGCTTTCTGGCGCGGTGCACATCGCCGAGGCTAGCAGTCGCACCGCGGCCGCTCTCGTGCGCGCCAAAATGCCCGAGCAGCTGTCGAGCGCTGCCTCTCAGTGCGCCTACGCCCGCTGGGCGAAGGCGCTCTCGTAGAGGCACACCGCGGCGGCGGTAGCGAGGTTGAGCGACTCGGCCTTGCCGTAAATCGGCACGATCACCGCTCGGTCGGCGAGGTCGAGCTGCTCGCGAGTGAGCCCACGAGCCTCGTTGCCGAACAGCCACGCCGTGGGCCCATCGAGGTGGCCGTCTGACCGCACTGCGAGCAGGTCGTCGCCCGAGATGTCGGCCGCAAGAATACGGCTGCCTGCCTCGCGCAGCTTCTGCAGGGTCGGCTCGAGAGCCACACCCACGACGACGGGCACGTGGAAAAGCGACCCGGTCGTCGCCCGCACGACCTTCGGGTTGAAGACGTCGACGCTCGTGCCGCTGAGGATGACGGCGTCAGCACCTGCCGCATCCGCGACGCGGATGATCGTGCCCGCGTTGCCCGGGTCGCGCACTTCTTCGAGCACGGCGACGAGGCGCGGGCGACGGCTTAGCAGCTCGTCGAGGGAAAGGGGAAACTGGCGGCAGACCGCGACGACACCCTGCGGCGTCACGGTGTCGGCGATGGTCTCGAGCACGGCATCCGTCACCTGCTCGACACGGCATCCGGCGTCGGCCGCCGCGCGCCCGATACCGACGTAGCGGTCGAGAGCGGCTTGCGTGGCGAAGATCTCGACAATGAGCTCCGGGCGGTACTGCAGTGCTTCGGCGACGGCCTGCGGGCCTTCGAGCAAGAACAGGCCGGTCTCGGCGCGCTGGTTCTTCTTGGCCAGCTTCGCGGCGGCGCGCACGCGCGGCGAGCGCGGGTTGTCGATCACAGCGTCATGCTAGCGAGACGAGTGTGAACGCCAGGTGAACCCGTCTCGGCGCGCCCGCGCCGCATGCGCGTGAACGTCGACGCGGCGCGCCCCCGAGTCGGGGACGCGCCGCGATGACGGTCAGCGGGTGAACTACGCCGCGTCGGTCTTCGGTGCCGAGGTGTCGGCCGGAAGGGCCTCCTTGGCGACCTTGACGAGCGCCGTGAAGGCCGCGGGCTCGTTGACCGCGAGCTCGGCGAGCATACGACGGTCGACCTCGACGCCAGCCAGGCCGAGGCCCTGGATGAGGCGGTTGTACGTCAGGCCGTTCGCGCGCGAAGCGGCGTTGATGCGCTGGATCCAGAGACGGCGGAACTCGCCCTTCTTCGCACGGCGGTCGCGGTACGAGTAGACCAGCGAGTGCGTGACCTGCTCTTTGGCCTTGCGGTAGAGGCGCGACCGCTGACCGCGGTAGCCCTCGGCCCGCTCGAGGATGACCCGACGCTTCTTGTGGGCATTGACCGCCCGCTTGACTCTAGCCATTTCTTCTTATCCTTAGGGTTCTGTCTCGGGTCTTACTTCTTGCCGATGAGCTTCTTGATGACCTTGGCGTCTTGCGGAGCAAGAACGACCTCACGGTTCAGGCGGCGCGTGACCTTGCTGCTCTTCTTCTCAAGGTTGTGGCGCATGCCGGCGCCCTGCTTCATGACCTTGCCGGAGCCGGTCAACTTGAAGCGCTTCTTGGCACCGGAGTGCGTCTTCTGCTTGGGCATCGTTTCCTCGTTTCGTCGTGGTTCTACTCCGCCGTCGCCGAAGCGCCGTCGGTGGTGGTCGTGGGGGTCTTGCTCGCAGCCTTCGCTGTGGGCTTCGCGGCCGCAGGCTTGGCTGCAGCGGACTTGGCTGCCGTCGGCTTGGCTGCCGCCGGCTTCGCAGTGGCCGGCTTCTTCGCTGCAGCTGGCTTCTCGTCAGGCTGATCGGCGACCGCGGTCTCCTGCGGCTCGGCGACGACTGCCTTCTTCGCAGCAGGAGCCTTCGCAGGAGCCTCAGCTGCCGGAGCAGCCTCATTCTCTTTGCGCGCCGCCTTGGTGGCTGCACGAGCCGCCATCTGCTCGGCCTTGGCGTCAGCCTTGTTGCGCAGCGGGCCGATGATCATGACCATATTGCGGCCGTCGATCATGGGGGTCGACTCGACGGTGCCGTACTCGGCGACGTCTTCGGCGAAGCGCTGCAGCAGGCGCACACCCTGCTCGGGGCGCGACTGCTCGCGGCCGCGGAACAGGATCATGGCCTTGACCTTGTCGCCCGCCTGCAAGAAGCCTTCGGCGCGCTTGCGCTTGGTCTCGTAGTCGTGCTTGTCGATCTTCAGGCGGAAGCGCACCTCTTTGAGGATCGTGTTCGCCTGGTTGCGACGCGCCTCTTTCGCCTTCTGCGCCGCCTCGTACTTGAACTTGCCGTAATCCATGATCTTGACCACGGGCGGCTTCGAGTTGGGGGCGACCTCGACCAGATCGAGGTCGGCTTCTTGGGCCAGGCGCAGTGCCACCTCGATCTTGACGACTCCGACCTGCTCTCCGGCGGGGCCGACGAGGCGTACCTCAGGCACTCGGATGCGATCGTTCGTTCTCGGTTCGCTGATGCGATTCTCCTCTGTTGGTTCACCACGGTTGTTCGGTGAAAGAGGAGAGCACCCCTGGCGCACGGCCAGCACCACCCACGGTCTTCGCGCGGCTCTCGGAAGAGCCGACGAACGGGGTGATTCGACCCGGTAACCTAAAGGCGGTCAAGCGCGGGTGGGAGGATTCTCCACTTTCGTACCGGGGATCTGGCCCCGGAGCCCGCATAACCCTACCAGCACCGCACCGTTTTCGAAACGCGGGCGGCGATCCTTCCCGCAGTCACCGCAACCGAGAGGCACCATGAGCGAGCTAGACGCCGACATCGACCCCGCCCGCGACATCGCCGATGTGCCGGCCGTCGAGATCATCAACACGGTCGCCGTGCACCTGCTCAGCGCCGCCGCGGTGAAGTGCGGGCTCTCGGAACACGGCGACGACGAGATCGACCTGGCCGAGGCGCGCAAGCTCATCGTCGCACTCGCCGGCCTCATCACTGCCGCGTCGCCCGAGCTCGGCGACCACCACGCGCGCGTACTGCGCGACGGTCTGCGGTCGGTACAGCTCGCGTTCCGCGAAGCCTCGCCTTTTCCCGATGCACCCGGCATGGGTCCGGGCGAGAAGCTCACGGGTCCGGTGAACTAGAGCGGCTCGGCGGCAACCGGCTGCACCGACATCGAGTCGATGCGCTCGGCAACGGTCGCATCCTGAGCCCAGGCGGCGCTCAACGACTGCACAATCGTTCGCAAGCCCTCGGCGTCGAGGCCAGGCTCGACCGCGAGTCGCACGATCACTTCAGGCGCGACTCCCCGCGCCTGCTCGTCTCCGGCAATAAGCGAGACCGCCCAGATCTGTGGATGCTGTGCCGCGGGCCGCGCAATCGCCTCGAGCACTTCGGCATCATCGACGGCCGGCACCCAGGGCGCGCCCTGCGCGATCGCCCACACGGCCGGCCGGGGCAGAACGACCTCGTCACCGCCCGACCGAGGGTCGATCACGATGCGATCGGTGTGCTCGCTCGCCGCCGCGAGGGCGACGCGCACAGCGTCGGCCGGCACGGGCCGAGCATCCGGCCGCCACCGCGACATCGCGGCGACCGACGAGAACACCGGCAGGATCGGGCGCCCGTCGGGGCCAGCGACCGTGATGATCGACAGTTCTTGACTCTTGTCGACGACGAGACCGTGATCGGTGACGCTCGTCTCGCCCGCGACCGCGACGAGGGGGATCAAGAAGCGACAGGTGCGCAGACTGTCAACGAAGCTTGCGAGGGTCAGCTCGCCAGCCCGGAAGGCCGACCGCGCGCGAAGGAAGGCCTCGGGCGCTGAGCCGTCGTCGTCGGCGTTCGTGTTGGGCTCGAAATGCCGACCTTGCCAGGGTTGGCCAGCCGAGTCAGCGGCCGGCGACATCCAGCGCTTCGGGCAGGGTGAAGGCACCGGCGTAGAGCGCCTTGCCGACGATCGCGCCCTCGAGACCGAGCGGCACGAGCTCACGCAGCGCGGCGATGTCGTCGAGGCTCGCCACGCCGCCCGACGCGATCACCGGGCGGTGGGTGCGCTCCATGACCGAGCGCAGCAGGTCGAGGTTCGGGCCCTTGAGCGTGCCGTCTTTCGTGACGTCGGTGACGACATAACGGGCGCAGCCTGCCGACTCGAGCCGCTCGAGCACCGACCATAGATCGCCGCCCTCTTCTGTCCAGCCACGAGCTGCAAGAGTCGTGCCGCGCACGTCGAGCCCGACCGCGATCGCCTCGCCGTACTCGGCGATGACGTGCGCCGCCCACTCGGGGTTCTCGAGCGCGGCGGTGCCGAGGTTGATGCGCTTCGCGCCCGTCGCGAGCGCCGCCTCGAGCGTCGCGTCGTCGCGAATGCCGCCCGAGAGCTCGATGTTGACGTTGCGAGGGGTCGTCTTGACCACCTTCTTGATGATCGAGCGGTTGCTGCCGCGACCGAATGCCGCGTCGAGGTCGACGAGGTGAATCCACTCTGCGCCCTGGTCTGCCCACTCGTGAGCGGCATCGATGGGGTCGCCGTAGCTCGTCTCGGTGCCGGCTTCACCTTGCGTGAGGCGCACGGCCTTGCCCCCTGCGACATCCACCGCCGGAAGGAGCGTAAGGGCGGGGATCGTCGAGAACTCGCTCATCGATGGCTTTCTGATCGTCGTGTCATGGTGGTGCATCGTGGTGGTCGGCTGGTCGCGACCAAACACAGCATCGTACCCCGTCGATGGGCACGGGCCGAGTTCAGAAAGTGCCCAGCCAATTGCTCAGCAGCCGCAGGCCTGCCGCGCCCGACTTTTCGGGGTGGAACTGCGTGCTCGTCAGCGGACCGTTCTCGACCGCCGCGATGAACCTCTCGCCGTGCTCGGCCCACGTGACGATCGGCGCTGGAATCGCCGGGTGCGGGTCGAGCGTCCACTCGTGGGCGGCGTAGGAGTGCACGAAATAGAACCGCTCGTCGTGCAGGCCCGCGAAGAGCCTCGAGTCGTCGTCGGCCTCGACAGTGTTCCAGCCCATGTGGGGCACGGTCGGGGCGCGCAGGGCTGTCACCGTGCCGGGCCACTGCCCGAGCCCGGCAGTCACGACGCCCCGCTCCTCTCCGCTCTCGAACATCACCTGCTGACCCACGCAGATGCCGAGCACGGGCCGACCGCCCGCGAGCCGCCGATCGATGAGCTCGTCGCCGCGCACCGCGCGGAGAGCATCCATCACCGCGCTGAATGCCCCCACGCCGGGAACCAGTAGTCCGTCGGCGGCCAGCACGCGATCACGGTCGGCCGTCAGCTCGACTCGGGCCCCGGCGGCCTCGAGGGCTTTCGCCGCCGAATGCACGTTGCCAGAGCCGTAGTCGAGCACGACCACGTCAGGAGCGCTCACGATCAGAGCGCGCCTTTCGTCGACGGAATGCCGTGCACGCGCGCGTCGAGCTGCACGGCCTGGCGGAACGCTCGCGCGAAAGCCTTGAACTCGGCTTCGGCAATGTGGTGCGGGTCGCGGCCGGCGAGCACAGTGAGGTGCACCGTGAGGCCCGCGTGCATCGTGATCGCCTCGAAGACGTGGCGCACCATCGAGCCCGTGAAGTGGCCGCCGATGAGGTGGTGCTCGAACCCCGCCGGCTCGCCCGTGTGCACGAGATAGGGCCTGCCGCTGATGTCGACCACGGCCTGCGCGAGCGCCTCGTCGAGCGGCACGAGCGCATCGCCGAACCGGGCAATGCCCGCCTTGTCACCGAGCGCGCGAGCAATCGCGGTGCCGAGCACAATGCCGGTGTCTTCGACCGTGTGGTGCACGTCGATGTCGGTGTCACCGCTCGCCGAGATGTCGAGGTCGACGAGCGCGTGCTTGGCAAACGCCGTCAGCATGTGGTCAAAGAACGGCACGGTGGTCGAGATCGACGAACGACCGGTGCCGTCGAGGTCGATGCGCAACTCGATCGACGATTCGCTCGTCTCACGGCTCAACTCGGCAATGCGGGGGGTACTCACCGGCTCATCTTAGCGAGCACATCCAGGAACTCTGTGGTCTCGTCCTCGGTGCCCGCCGTGACCCTCAGGTGGTGCGCGAGACCGATGTCGCGGATGAGGATGTCGTGGTTGAGCAGGTAGCGGAAGGTCGCCTGCGGATCGTCGACGCCGCCGAAGAGTACGAAGTTGGCCCCGCTCTCGTGGGGGCTATACCCCAGTGCGGAGAGCTCGACCACGAGGCGATCACGCTGGCGGCGGATGTCGTCGACGGTGCGCAGCATGGTCGGGGCGTGCTCGAGCGCGGCGGTGGCCGCCGCCTGGGTGAGGGCCGAGAGGTGGTACGGCAGGCGCACGAGCCGCAGAGCGTCGATCACCGCGGGGTCGGCGGCCAGGTACCCGAGCCGAGCGCCGGCGAAGGCGAACGCCTTGCTCATCGTGCGCGAGACGACCAGCCGCTCTCGGCCGGGCAGCAGACTGAGGGCATCGGGCTGCCCAGCCGGCATGAATTCGGCATAGGCCTCATCGACCATGACGATGCCACGGCTGGCCTCGTAGACCGCGGCGATCGTGTCGAGACCGAGCGGTGTGCCCGTGGGGTTGTTGGGCGCGCACAGAAAGACGAGGTCGGGATCGAATCGCTTGACGGCGGAGACTGCTGTGGCGGGCGTGAGTGCGAAGTCGTCGTCGCGGTCGCCGGCGAGCCACCTCGTGCCCGTGCCCGCCGCGATGATCGAGTGCATCGAGTAGGTCGGCGGGAAGCCGAGCACCGAGCGTCCGGGGCCGCCGAACGCCTGCAGAATGTGCTGAATTACTTCGTTCGAGCCGTTCGCAGCCCAGATCTGCTCGGGGGTCACACCATCGCCGAGATACTGAGCAAGATGCTCGCGCAACCGCGTGAACTCGCGATCGGGATAGCGGTTGACCGACTGCAGCTCGCGTGCGACCGCTGCCAAGACATGCGCGATGACCTCGTCAGGAACAGGATGCGTGTTCTCGTTGACGTTGAGCGCGATGCGCACCGTCTTCTGGGGTGCGCCGTACGGGGTCAAGCCCCGCAGATCGTCACGGATCGGCAGATCGTCGAGGGTCGTCACCCGCTCATCGTAGCCGCGGGCATCGGGCACCTCTCACGAGGCAGTCCCGCGTGCGCAGGGAGTCAGAGGAGGCGCTCAGTCGACGTAGCGTTCAGGAACGACGAGCTGCTGGCCGGGCACGACCGACGCGCTCTCGAGCGCGTTGATCGACATGAGGTCGGCGACGACATCGGCCGTGGAGGAGTCGGGAGCGATCGTCGCTGCGAGCGACCACAGTGATTGGCCGGCTTCGACCGTCACGGTCGTGACCGCCGCGCTGTCACCGCTGGTCGAGGTGGCCGTCGCTCCCCCGCCGTTGAGTGACATGCTCACCAGCGCGATCACGAGCGGCAGCGAGACGAGCACCGCGATCACGGCCCGGCCGCGACGCGTCAGACGCAGACGCGTGCGAGGCACGAGACCGACCGAGGGCATCGTCGATGCGAAGCGGTGGTCGTAGATGACTGCGCTCATGGTGTCGCCCTTCGGTCGATGCTGCTGCGGTGTTTCGATGGTGCTGTGCTGCGTGGTACAGGTCCCCCGGCAGGGGGCTGCCGGGGGATGCACCGCTTCTCGGCCGGGAGAGGCGATGCGAACCTGTGTTCCGAACATACCTTCGATCGAACACAGTTTCAAGCCCTCGCCCCACTTTCGTGACCAATCGTGCGACACACTCGAACAGATGTTTGATATGAGCCGTTCGACTGGATAGAGTTTCGAGGGTTCGAGAGCATTCCACTCGACACCACCGACATTCGCGAGGACCACCGACAGTCGACAGAACGCATCTGTCAGGACGGAGCCGACATGGCCGACGAGCTGCACGACGACCTTCGTGATCTCGACACCGGCGCCTCGCCGAGCGCTCCGTCGACCCGCCGTCGTACGACGCTGAGCGACAAGCAGCGCGAGATTCTCTCGGTCATTCAGGCCTCTGTCGCTCGACGCGGCTACCCGCCGAGCATGCGGGAGATCGCCGAGGCGGTCGGTCTCGCCTCGCTTTCGAGCGTCTCGCACCAGCTGGGGCAGCTCGAACTGAGCGGCTACCTGAGGCGCGACCCCAACCGGCCTCGCGCCCTCGAGGTGCTCATCGACCTCGAACCCGACCCCTCGCACGCGGTCGACTCTGACGCCCTTCCTGGCCCGTCAGTGGGCGATGCTGCGATGGTGCCGCTCGTGGGGCGCATCGCCGCAGGTATTCCGATCACTGCCGACCAGATGGTCGAAGAAGTGGTTCCGCTGCCGCGGCAGCTCGTCGGCAAGGGCGAGCTCTTCATGCTCACCGTCGTCGGCGACTCGATGATCGACGCAGCGATCTGCGACGGCGACTGGGTCGTCGTGCGTCAGCAGAGCACTGCCGAGAATGGCGAGATCGTCGCGGCCATGCTCGACAACGAGGCGACCGTCAAGGTGTTCAAGCAGCGCGACGGGCACACCTGGCTGCTGCCGCAGAACTCGGCCTACGAGCCGATCCTCGGTGACCATGCGACGGTGCTGGGCAAGGTCGTCGCGGTACTGCGCTCGGTCTAGTCCGACGAGCGCTCCGCGAGCATCCGGCTAGCCCGCCGGCTGCACCGTGTACTGCTCGACCAGCGTGGCGATCTCGGGGGTCGCGAACGCGTGCACGCGCGTGCCCGACTCCACGTAGTCGGTCGCGATGATGCGCCCGCGCTCGTGCAGCAGCGAGACGAGATCGCCTCGCTCGTAGGGCACGACCACGGTCAGCTCGATCTCGGGATTCGGCAGCAGGGCAGCGATGCGCGCCTGCAGCTCGTCGATGCCCTCGCCGGTCTTGGCCGAGACGAACACCGCATCAGGCACGAGGCCACGCAGAAGCAGCCGGGCGTCGTCGTCGAGCAGGTCGCTCTTGTTGATGGCGACCAGCTCGGGCAGTTCGCGTGCACCGACCTCGCCGATGACGTCGCGCACGGTCGCGAGCTGAGAGGCAGGGTCGGGGTGGGCTCCGTCGATGACGTGCAGCACGACGTCGGCCTCGGCAACCTCTTCGAGTGTCGACCGGAAGGCCTCGACGAGCTGATGCGGCAGGTTGCGCACGAATCCGACCGTGTCGGCGATCGTGTACGGACGGCCGTCGGGCGTCGTCGACTTGCGCACTGTCGGGTCGAGCGTCGCGAACAACGCGTTCTCGACGAGCACACCCGCACGCGTGATGCGGTTCAGCAGACTCGACTTGCCTGCGTTGGTGTAGCCAGCGATCGCGACGCTCGGCACCGAGTAGCGGTCGCGGTTCGCCCGCTTCGCGGCGCGCGCCGGAGCGAAGCCCTTGATCTGGCGGCGCAGCTTGGCCATGCGCGTGTTGATGCGTCGACGATCAAGCTCGATCTTCGTCTCACCCGGGCCACGGCTGCCCATGCCGGCTCCCGCCGCACCGACCTGGCCACCGGCCTGGCGCGACATCGACTCGCCCCAGCCGCGCAGTCGCGGCAGCAGGTACTCGAGCTGGGCCAGTTCGACCTGAGCCTTACCCTCTCGGCTCTTCGCGTGCTGGCTGAAGATGTCGAGAATCACGGCCGTGCGGTCGATGACCTTGACCTTGACGACGTCTTCGAGTGCACGCCGCTGGCTCGGGGCGAGCTCGGTGTCGGCGATGACGGTGTCGGCTCCGAGTTCTTTGACGACGAGCGCGAGTTCTTGTGCCTTGCCCTTGCCGAGGAAAGTGCTCGGATCAGGGTGCGGGCGTCGCTGCAGCAACCCATCGAGCACGACGGCACCCGCGGTTTCAGCCAGGGCGGCGAGCTCGCGCAAAGAGTTCTCGGCGTCGTCAAGTGCTCCCTGAGGGTAGATGCCGATGAGCACGACGTTCTCGAGCCGCAGCTGCCGGTACTCGACCTCGGTGACGTCGTCGAGCTCTGTCGACAGGCCTCCGACCCTGCGCAGTGCGGCTCGGTCTTCTCGGTCGAACTGATCGCCGTCGCGGTCGGCCGAGTAGCTCGCGTCAGCGTTGAGGGCCGCCGCGCCGTGCAACGTCACCGAGCGCGCCCGCGCGTCGCCATGCGCCAGCACGCGCGCCACAGCATCCGCCCCGGCGTCGTGGGTCTGGGCGGCAGAATCTGCAGCGTTCGCAGCGTCGGTGTCGTCGTGGTCAATCATCGCGTTCACTGTACTCCGCCGCAGTTCGATAGATTCTGGGCATGGCTCACGAGCACTACTTCAGCGCTCACCCGAGCGGCGAGTTCATCGCCAAGCCTCTGACGGTTGCGATCGCCGGTCGCGAGGTTCAACTGCAGACGGCCGGCGGCGTCTTCAGCCCCAACGCTCTCGACGCGGGCACGCAGGTGCTTCTCAGCCACGTGCCCCCTCCCCCGCCCAGCGGAGACCTTCTTGACCTCGGCTGCGGCTGGGGGGCGATCGCGCTCACGCTCGCCACCGAGTCTCCGCATGCGACCGTCTGGGCCGTCGACGTCAACGAGCGCGCGCTTGAGCTGACCCGTCGCAATGCCGAGCTGCTGGGCCTCAACAACATTCGCACCGCCCTGCCGCACGAGGTGCCCGACGACGTGCGCTTCATGTGCATCTGGTCGAACCCGCCGATTCGCATCGGCAAGAACGAGCTGCACGGTCTGCTCGACGCCTGGCTGCCGCGGCTGCGCGAATCGGCCGACGGATGGCTGGTCGTCGCCCGCAATCTGGGTGCCGACTCGCTGCAGCGGTGGATGGATGCCCGCTACGACGGCGAGCTCACCATCTCGCGGCACGCCACCCACAAGGGCTACCGCGTGTTGCGCGTGCGCAACCGGTCGGGCCGGACCGGTGCTATCCCGGTCATGCCCGACATTCCTGAGGTCTAGGCGCGCAACTCGCCGTCGTAGACCAGCACCGCGGGCCCCGAGAGTGCCACGTGCTCGCCGTCTTCGGCCGCGAACATGCGCACGCCGAGCACGCCGCCCGGCACGGTCACCCGCCACTCGTTCGGCGCGCCCGCACCCGCCCAGTGCCGCACCGCGAGGGCAGCAGCAGCGGCGCCGGTGCCGCACGAGAGCGTCTCGCCGCTGCCGCGCTCGTGCACCCGCAGCCGGATGCGCCCGACGCCATCGACCACGAGCGGGTCGGCGGGGACGACGAATTCGACATTCGCTCCGGCTGGCGGCGCAGGCTCGAGTGCGGGCGGGGCGCTCAAGTCAAGGCTGTCGAGCTCGTCGTCGCTTGCCAGCGCGACGACGACGTGCGGATTGCCGACATCGATGCCGAGTCCGGGGCGTGCGACGGGAAGCTCGCGGGCCTTCACGAGCGGCTCTGAGCCGTCGAGGCGCCAGCGGCCGAGGTCGGCGGCGTAGCCGTCGGCGAGGCGGTGCACGTCGCGCACCCCCGCGCGCGTGCCGATCGCGATCGAGTGGCCCGGCGCGATCTCGGCGAGTCTGCGATCGAGCAAGTAGTGCACGAACACGCGGATGCCGTTGCCGCACATCTCGGCCGTGCTGCCGTCGCTGTTCGAGTAGTCCATGAACCACTCGGCGTCCGGAGCCTGCTCGAGAAGAGCACGCCCCTCTGCGAGATGCTCAGATCGCACGACCCTGATGACGCCGTCGCCGCCGACCCCGCGGTGCCGGTCGGCCAGCGCCGCGAGCTGCTCGGTCGAGAGCTCGAGCTCGCCGTCGGCATCGGCGATGAGCACGAAGTCATTGGCAGTGCCGTGGCCCTTGGTGAATCGCAGCGTCGTCACCGACCCATGCTATCGACGAGCCCATCGACGACGCTGCGGTCGACTTGCGACGCGAGGTCGTCGGCAGCGGCATCCAGCCACTCGACCGCGGAATCTCGACGCAACCAGCTGACCTGCCGTCTCGCGTAGCGGCGCGTGAGCGACTGCGTCTGCTCGATCGCCTGCGATTCGTCGAGCTCGCCGCGAAGTTGCGCGATCGCCTGCGCGTAGCCGATGGCCCTGCTCGCCGTCACTCCGCGCTCAAGGCCAAGCGGCAGAAGCCCTCGCACCTCGTCGAGAAGTCCGGTTCGCCACATGCGCAGCACGCGCTCATCGAGACGGCCGACGAGTGCGTGGCGCTCGAGGCCGAGAGCGAACTGCCGGTAGGGCCGCCACTCGCTGCTGCGCGCGCCCAATCCGGCGACGAAAGGCGCGCCCGTCAGGTCTCCGACCTCGAGGGCGCGCACGAGTCTGCGGCCGTTGTGCGGGCCGATGGCGGCGGCCGCGGCGGGATCGCGCGCCTCGAGCACGGTGTGCAGCCCGCCGGGGCCGAGTCTCTCGAGCTCGGCCTCCCAGTGCGCCCGACGATCGGGGTCGGTGCCCGGAAAACGGAAATCGGTGAGCACCGCCGCGAGGTACAACCCCGAGCCCCCGACAAGCAGCGGCACCGCTCCGCGCGCCTGAATGCCGTCGATGGCCGCTCGTGCGTTGACCTGGTACTGCGCGACGCTCGCCTCGTCGGTGACGTCGAGCACGTCGATAAGGTGATGCGGCACGCCCCGTCGTTCGGCGAGCGAGAGCTTCGCCGTGCCGATGTCCATGCCCCGATACAGCTGCATCGCGTCGGCGTTCACGACCTCGGCGGCGATGTCGCGAGCCTGCCAGAGATCGGCGAGCCGCAGCGCGAGTTCGCTCTTGCCGGTGCCGGTCGCGCCGGTGATGGCGATGATCATGACGGATGCCCTCCGGCGGTCAGCGCGGGGCGCTCAGCCTCGCGCGCCACCCGGCACGCGCACCGTCGGCAGGCCGAGGCCCACCCGGGCGGTCGTAGCACCCGTGCCGCTCGTCGGGGCGGGCACGCCGCAGCTCTCGGCCTGAGCGCGATCCCAGGCGTCGCCCGCGCGCGTGCGTCGGATCGAGAGCGGTGCATCGTGATCGGCCACGAGGTGAAAGGCCGCGGCGCCCGTGATCGTCGTCGTCACGAGGTCACCCGGCCGCGGCTCGTCGCTGCCTGCGGGCACGGTGAGGTGCACGAGACGGTTGTCGTCAGCGCGACCCGAGATGCGGTTGTGGAGAGCGTCTTTCTTGCCGTCGTGGCTCGAGATGAGCACGGTGACCTCGCGGCCGATCTGTCGCTGGTTCTCTTCGGCGCTGATGCGGTCTTGTAGGGCGGCGAGACGCTCGTAGCGCTCTTGCACGACGGCCTTGGGTACCTGATCGGGCATCGTAGCCGCCGGGGTGCCGGGCCGGATCGAGTACTGGAACGTGAACGCGCTCGCGAACCGAGACTGCTCGACGACCCGCAGGGTCTCGGCGAAATCTTCTTCGGTCTCGCCGGGGAAACCGACGATGATGTCGGTCGTGATGGCGGCGTGAGGGATGCGCTCGCGCACGCGGTCGAGGATGCCGAGAAACTTGTCGCTGCGATACGAGCGCCGCATCGCCTTGAGCACGCGGTCAGAGCCGGACTGCAGAGGCATGTGCAGCTGCGGCATGACGGCGGGCGTCTCGGCCATCGCGTCGATGACGTCGTCGGTGAACGCGGCGGGGTGCGGACTCGTGAAGCGGATGCGCTCGAGACCTTCAATGGTGCCTGCGGCCCTCAGCAGCTTGCCGAAGGCGAGCCGGTCGCCGAACTCGACGCCATACGAGTTGACGTTCTGGCCGAGCAGCGTGACCTCGATGGCCCCGTCGTCGACGAGCGCCCGCACTTCGGCGAGGATATCGCCGGGGCGACGGTCTTTCTCTTTGCCGCGCAGGGCGGGCACGATGCAGAAGGTGCAGGTGTTGTTGCAGCCGACCGAGATGCTGACCCACCCGCTCGACGTCGACTCGCGTCGCGTCGGCAGCGTGGAGGGGAAGGTCTCGAGCGATTCGAGAATCTCGAGTTGCGCTTCACCATTGTGACGGGCGCGGTCGAGCAGAGCCGGCAGCGAGCCCATGTTGTGGGTGCCGAACACGACATCGACCCAGGGTGCCTTCTCGAGGATGACCGAACGGTCTTTCTGGGCGAGGCACCCGCCGACGGCGATCTGCATGCCCTCTCGTTCGCGCTTGACGCTCGCGAGGTAGCCGAGGTTGCCATAGAGCTTGTTGTCGGCGTTCTCGCGCACCGCGCACGTGTTGATGACGACGACGTCAGGTGCCCCGTCGGCCGCCTTCACGTAGCCGGCAGCCTCGAGCGAGCCGCTCAACCGCTCGGAGTCGTGCACGTTCATCTGGCACCCGTAGGTGCGCACCTCGTAGGTGCGCGGGGCGGACAGAAGCGTGGTCGACATGCCCCCCAGTTTACGGTCGGCGGTGCTAGCGGAACTGCACGCGGTGCACGGTGGCACGGTGACCGGGTTCATCGGCATCATCGAACGAGGAGTCGTCGCCATCGAGGGCCTGCCGCGCAGCGTCGCGCGCAGCGCTGCCCGTGTGGCCCTTGCGGGCGAGAAAGTCGACCAGTCGCCGTTCGGCCGTGGTGCGGTCGAGGCCACCCAGTCGACGTGCCCGGTCGCGCGCGAGGTCGAGCAGCAGGTCATCATCGTCGTCGTGCGCCGATTCGGCCAGGGCCTCGTCGATCGCGGCTCGATCGAGCTTGCGCTGCATCAGCTCGTTGCGCAGAGCCGAGGGGCCGAGCTTCTTGCGGCTGCGCAGTCGGTCGACGAGATCGAGCGCGAGCGCCCGGTCGTCGATGAGGCCCACCGACTCGAGCCGCGTCAGCTCGGTCTCGGCCGTGACCGAGTCGATCTCGCGCCGACGCAGCAGGTCGGCGACCTCGGCCCGCGACTGCCCTCGGCGGGTGAGCGCGTGCATCGTGATGTTCTCGGCACGGCGTGCGTCAGCCGCGCGTGTCTTTTCGACTTCGAGAACAGCGAGCGCCTCACGCTCTGCCGCGGCTTCGCGCACCCCGGGCAGGTAGGTCACGGGGGCGATCACGTCGTTCTCAGCACCGTCGTCGCCAGTGCTGTCGTGATCAGTGCCACCCTGCCCGGTGGTGCGCGAGCCCGTCATCAGGCGCCGGACGCCGCGCGCAGTGCGGGCTGCTCGCCGTCAGACGCCGCCGCAGCCTTTGCCGCCGCCGTGCCCTTCGCAGGCGCCTTGTCTGCAGCGGTCTTCACAGGGGAAGCCTTGTCAGCGGCCGAGGCCAGCGGCTCGACCGCGGCGAGCTTCGCACCGATGCCGAGTTTTGCGAGGATCTTGCTCTCGATCTCGGCCGCCATCGTCGGGTTCTCGAGCAGGAAGTTGCGGGCGTTCTCTTTGCCCTGGCCGAGCTGGTCGCCCTCGTAGGTGTACCAAGCACCCGACTTGCGCACGATCTCGTGGTCGACGCCGAAGTCGATGAGGCTGCCCTCGCGCGAGATGCCGACGCCGTAGAGAATGTCGAACTCGGCCTGCTTGAACGGCGGAGCCATCTTGTTCTTGACGACCTTGACGCGCGTGCGGTTGCCCACAGCGTCGGTACCGTCTTTGAGCGTCTCGATGCGGCGGATGTCGAGGCGCACCGAGGCGTAGAACTTGAGCGCCTTGCCGCCCGAGGTGGTCTCAGGGCTGCCGAAGAACACGCCGATCTTCTCGCGCAGCTGGTTGATGAAGATCATCGACGTGCCGGTCGAGTTGAGCCCACCGGTGAGCTTGCGCAGGGCCTGCGACATGAGACGCGCCTGCAGGCCGACGTGGCTGTCGCCCATCTCGCCCTCGATCTCAGCGCGCGGCACGAGCGCCGCCACCGAGTCGATGACGACGAGGTCGATCGAGCCCGAGCGCACGAGCATGTCGGCGATCTCGAGCGCCTGCTCACCCGTGTCGGGCTGCGAGACGAGAAGCTGGTCGATGTCGACGCCGAGTTTCTGCGCGTAGTCGGGGTCGAGCGCGTGCTCAGCGTCGATGAAGGCCGCGATGCCGCCTGCCTTCTGCACGTTGGCGATGGCGTGGAGCGTGAGCGTGGTCTTGCCCGACGATTCGGGGCCGTAGATCTCGATGATGCGGCCGCGCGGCAGCCCGCCGATGCCGAGGGCGACATCGAGAGCGATCGAGCCGGTGGGGATCACCGCCACGGGAGCGCGCTCGTCAGAGCCGAGGCGCATGACGCTGCCTTTGCCGAACTGACGGTCGATCTGGGCGAGTGCCGTCTCGAGGGCTTTCTCGCGGTCTGCTGCTGAAGGCATGGCGTTCTCCGTTTCATCTCGTGCGCGGTGTGCCTGTCTGCTGTCGCTCCTCGTCCGGCCGATGGAGCAAGGCCGGACGGTTCACGACAAGGCGTGACGGCGTTCGCCGACGAGACCGACGGTACGCTCCTGACCCGACATTCTCGGGTTCGGCGCGCAGCACGTGCAGTGACTCGTGTTCGAGTGCCGCTGGGGAGGAGTCTACGCGACAGGCGAACACATGTTCGAAGAAGCTGGCGTGCGGCGTGTCGCGAGCGCGAGCACCTAGTCGCGCTTCGGCTCAGGGCGACCCGCGCCGTACCAGCGCTCGCGCGGAACATCCATCGCAGCGCACAGCGCCAGCCAGACCTCACGAGGCGCGAGACCGGCCGCGAGCGCTTCGTCGGCCGTGCGCTCACCGAGCGCCGAGATCACGAGGTCGCGCACCAGACTGCGGCCGTAGGCGTCGCCGAACTCGTCGACGATCGCGCGCGCGAACTCGCTGCGAGTCAGAGTGGAAACCGTTCGTCGAGCGCGGGTCAGCGCATCGCGAGATCGGCGTCGAACTCGGCCACGAGCTCGTCGGGAAGCGTGTCGGGCACGACACTCACACCCTCGATGACCGCGAGGCGATCACCGACTTCGCGCATGATGACCGAGATCGGGGTATCGAGCGCGTCGGCGACGGAGGCGAGAATCTCGCTCGAGGCCTCCTTTTGGCCGCGCTCCACTTCACTCAAGTAGCCGAGCGCCACACTGGCACGGCTCGCCACCTGTCGCAGCGTGCGGCCCTTCTGCAGGCGCACGTCGCGGAGGACCTCACCGATTTCTTGTCGAACCAGAACCATGGGGACCCCCTTTCACTGAACTCTCGTTCATCGTCGCGCCGGGAGCGTCACACTACCCGATGCGAATACCTTCACTGTAATCGCCGACACCTGTGGAACGGTTGTCAGCTTGCTGTCTGTAACACGACTGTCACCCACGGCATTCCCCAGAATCGACGACGGCTTTTGTCACTCTTTCGGAGTTGAGCGGGCGAGCCGATCGGTCACGAGCTCGATCGCAGCATCCACCGCCTGCGCGCGGATCTCGGCGCGATCGCCCGTGAGCCGCAACTCGCGCACCTGGGTGCCCGCGGCATCCGCCACGGCCACGAAGACCAGACCGACCGGAGCGTCGCCCTGCGCGTCGGGGCCGGCAACTCCGGTGGTCGCGACGCCGATATCTGCGGGATGCCCTCCGGCGGCCGCGGCAACACGCACTCCCTCGGCCATGAGCGCTGCCACCTGCTCATGCACGGGCCCGCGGTCAGCGAGCAGCTCGGCGGGCACACCCAGCAGGCTGGTCTTGAGCGCCGTGTCATAGGCGACGACGGCCCCGCGCAGCACGGCTGAGGCACCCGGCACGCGAACGAGCTCTGCCGACACGGCTCCCCCGGTGAGCGACTCGGCCACGGCGAGAGTCAGACCGCGCTGGGTGAGTGCGGCGATGATCGCGTCGGCCCGAGTCACGCCTTCTGAGCCCGGTTGAGCCGCCATGCCTGCACGAGATAGTCGATGCCCGTGATGACCGTGAGCACGACCGCCGCCGACATGAGCACGGTGTTGACGATGTGCACCCACTCGCCGAACCACTGCCAGAACGGCACGAGCGCGAACGAGATGGCGACGGCCTGCACGACGGTCTTGAGCTTGCCCCCGCGCGAAGCGGGCACGACGCGGTCGCGCAGCACCATGAAGCGGTAGAGCGTGATGCCCCACTCGCGCACGAGGATCACGATGACGACCCACCACGGCAGCTCGGCGAGCACCGCGAGCATCACGAGCGCGGCCCCGGTGAGCAGCTTGTCGGCGATCGGATCGAGCAGAATGCCGAGGTCGGTGACGAGGTTGCGGCGGCGGGCGAGCATGCCGTCGACACCGTCGGTCGCGATCGCGACGATGAACAGGGCCGCAGCAGCGATGCGCAGGGGCCCGTCGGCTCCACCGTCGAGCACGAGCAGCACGACGAAGAGGGGCGCGAGCAGAATGCGCACGACCGTGATGATGTTGGCGAGGTTGCCGCTGCTGGCGGGCGTCTCGCCCGCCTTCACGACGCGGCCGCGCATGGAGTACGACCGATCGGTGCTCTCAGCCACTGAACTCTCCGGCTCATCGGCGGCCCTGCCCGGGTGGGCGTCAGTCGCGGTCGGTCAGCTTCCAGGCGTCCTCGTCGGAGTCGCCCTCAACCTCAGGATACCCCTCCGTCATGCGCTGCACGGGGTCGGAGGAGGCGGGCGACGCCGCGGGAGCATCCTCGCCGCGAAGCCGCGCGAGCACGTCGGCCAGCTGGTCAGGGCTGACGAGAACATCGCGCGCTTTCGAGCCCTCGGAGGGGCCGACGATCTCGCGCGATTCGAGCAGGTCCATGAGGCGTCCGGCCTTGGCGAAGCCGACGCGCAGCTTGCGCTGCAGCATCGACGTCGAGCCGAACTGCGTGCTGATGACGAGCTCGGCGGCCGCGAGCAGCACCTCGAGATCATCCCCGATGTCGGCATCGATCTCGCGCTTGGTGGTCTCGGCGGCGACATCGTCGCGGTATTCCGGCTGCGCCTGCTTCTTGACGTGATCAACGACTGCAGCGATCTCGGCTTCGGTGACCCACGCGCCCTGCACGCGGATCGCTTTGGAGGCACCCATCGGCAGGAAGAGCGCGTCGCCCTGGCCGATGAGCTTGTCGGCGCCCGGCTGGTCGAGAATCACGCGGCTGTCGGTCATGCTCGACACCGCGAACGCGAGGCGGCTGGGCACGTTGGCCTTGATGAGGCCCGTCACGACATCCACGCTCGGGCGCTGCGTGGCGAGAACAAGGTGGATGCCCGAGGCGCGAGCCAGCTGGGTGATGCGCACGATCGAGTCTTCGACGTCGCGCGGGGCGACCATCATGAGGTCGGCGAGCTCATCGACGACGACGAGCAGGTACGGGTACGGCTGCAGCTGCCGCTTGCTGCCCTCGGGCAGCTGGATCTCGTCGGCAAGCACGGCTCGGTTGAAGTCATCGATGTGCCGGAAGCCGAACGAGGCGAGGTCGTCGTAGCGCATGTCCATCTCTTTCACGACCCACTGCAGCGCCTCGGCGGCTTTCTTGGGGTTCGTGATGATGGGCGTGATGAGGTGCGGAACACCCTGGTACGCGGCGAGCTCGACGCGTTTGGGGTCGACGAGCACCATGCGCACCTCGGCAGGCTTCGCCCGCATGAGCACGCTCGTGATCATCGAGTTGACGAAGCTCGACTTGCCCGAGCCGGTCGAGCCCGCGACGAGCAAGTGGGGCATCTTGGCGAGGTTGGCGACGAGGTAGCCGCCCTCGACGTCTTTGCCGACGCCGATCGTCATGGGGTGCAAGGCCTTCGCCGCGGCGCTCGAGCGCAGCACGTCGCCGAGGCTCACGATCTCGCGGTCGATGTTCGGAATCTCGACGCCAATCGCGCTCTTGCCCGGAATCGGCGACAGGATGTTCACCTCGTTGCTCGCGACGGCGTACGAGATGTTCTTGGTCAGAGCCGTGAATCGCTCGACCTTGACGCCGGGGCCGAGCTCGACCTCGTAGCGCGTGACGCTCGGGCCGCGGCTGAAACCGGTGACCCGAGCATCCACCTGAAACTGCTCGAGCACTTCGGTGATCGAGGCGACGACAGCATCGTTCGCCGCCGATTTCGACTTGGGCGGGTCGCCCGGCGCGAGGATCGACGCCGCCGGAAGGCGGTAGGGGCGGCTCGACCGCGACGTCGCCGGTGAGGCAGGCGGCTCGTCGAACTCGCCGGCCGCGCCCTTCTCGCTCGCGCGCGTCGTGAAACCCGGCAGCACGGCCGGCGCGATGCCCGCGCCCGGCGCGACGTCACCCGTGAAGCGCTGCACGGCCTGCTCGGCCTTCTCGAGCTCGCGCTCGAGATCGCCCGTGACGCTCTGGCGCACAGCGGGGTCGATGACGTCGGTCTGCTGATCGCGCTCGACGGGGCTGTCGAACGCCGCCGACTCGCGCCCCGCCTTGCCCTTGCGCCACCAGGGCATTGAGGTCGAGTCGTCCATGTCGAGGCCGAGGTCGGTGAGCGAGCCGAACTCGACGGTCTCGGGCTCAGCCTTCTGCTTCGGCTCGCGCGGAGTGAGTTCAGCGCCGAAGAGGTAGGCGTAGAGCTCGCGCAACCGGTCGCCGATGCGGTTCGGCGGCGTCTTCGTCATGATGAGCACCGACAGCGCGGCGAGCAGCACGAGCGCGGGAACCGCCACGTACACGGTGGCAAGCAGGAGCACGCCGCCGAGAATCCAGCCGACGATGCCGCCCGCCTGGGCGAGCGCGAGCGGCGGCAAGGCCGGCTGAGGGGCGCCGAGAGCGACGTGGCACAGCGCGCTGACGCTCGCGATGAGCAGGCCGAGCCCGATGCCGATGCGGGTGTTGTCGTGCACGCTGGCCGGGTGCCGGAACAGCCAGGCGGCGAACACGATCATGATGACCGGTAGCGCAAACGAGACTCGACCGACCAGACCCCCGAACGTGTAGGCGTTGAGGGCGACCGCGACCGGGTCGGCCATGAAGAACCACTCGACGAAGGCCCCCGCGATGGCCAGCACAACGATGAAGAACGGCACCCCGTCGCGTCGCTCGTCTTTCGCGAGCGTCTCACGGCCGAGTACGCGGAAGGCGGCGCCCGTCGCGTGGGCAAGGCCCATCCACGCTTTCGTGAGGATGCCCTGCTCGGGCTCAGGGGGCGGCAGCTTCTTCGTCGCCTGAGTGCGCGAGCGACTCGAGCCCGAGTTCGAGCGCGACGACGAGGCGCGCGAGCGCGACGACGATCGAGTGCTCGAGGCCATTCACTCACGGTACTCGCGCGGTGCGACGGGTGCCGGGGCGACACGCGCGCGAGCATCCGCCCTGGTCAACCGAAGTTGCAGCCGCCGACCGCGTTGCCGCTCGCTGCGACCGTGAAGACTCCCAGCGCCGGGGTCACCGCGTGGATGTACAGCACCTGACCGTCGGGGATGCTCACCGAGTCCCAGTACGCGTCTTGATCTGGGGTGGCTCGGGAAGCGACCTCGATCTGAAGAATGCCGCTCGGCGAGCTGATCACGTAGATGTCAGTCAGGAACTGGCTGGAGACGACCGCGCTCGGGTGCGCCGCGATCACATCGGCCCGATCGTCGCCGATTCTCACCCCGCCGTCGGTCGGAATGTCGTCGGTGTACAGGTCGATGCGCGTGACGACGCCGCTCGAGTCGACTCCGACCCCGAAAGGTCGGCCACTGTCGGTCGGCGACGGAGGCACTTCGTACGAGGGGTCGATGAACCAGCCCCCCGCGAGCGGGTCGCCGGCGAGAATGCCGAAACCGTATCCGGTGACGTCGTCGGTGCAGCCGATGGGATCGAAGGCGACCATGCTCAGAGTGGGATCCGTCTCGGGTGCTTGACCGAGCGCGAGCGGGAGGAGCCCTTCGGTGCTGAGCTCCAGATCAGCGAGCGCCGGTCGGGTAGGCGGGGTGGTCGGCTCAGCAGACGCTTCCGACGCCTCCGGTGAGCTGGTCGGCTCGACAGCGGGGTCAGCACCGGGCGGATTCGTGCACCCTGCGAGTACGACGAGCGTTGCGACGCCCAACGCCACGAGAACTCCAGAGGTGCGCAGAGAAGTCGACATGAGGCACACGCTAGTGCGAGCGCACCGCTGCCGATATAGGCAGTTTCTGCTCAGTGCCGAGGCCAACGCCTCGGCCCGCGCGGCCGCGCGGCGCAGCAATCCGGCGCGGCCTGGGTGATCGAGGCATTCAGGCCTCGATCACCACCGGCACGATCATGGGGCGACGACGGTGTTGGGTGTTGACCCAGCGGCCGACGACACGACGCACGACCTGACTGAAGGCGTGGCTGTCGCGCGTGCCGTTCGCCGCCGCTTCGGCGAGCGCCTTGACGATCTGGGGTTTGACGTCGTCGAAGATCGCCTCGTCGGGCGCGAACCCGCGAGCGTGAATCTCGGGGCCGACGACGACCTTGCCGGTCTGAGCATCCATCGCCACGAAGATCGAGATGAAGCCCTCCTCGGCGAGGATGCGGCGATCTTTCAGATCGGCGTCAGTGATCTCGCCGACCGTCGAGCCGTCGACGTACACGAAGCCGATGTCGAGCTGGCCGACCACGGTGGCGACGCCGTCGCGCAAGTCGACGACCGTGCCGTTCTCGCCCACAATGACGTTCTTCTCGGGCACGCCCGTCGCGATCGCGAGCTCGGCGTTGGCGACAAGATGGCGTTGCTCGCCGTGCACGGGCATGACGTTCGTCGGGTGCAGCACGTTGTAGAAGTAGAGCAGCTCGCCTGCCGATGCGTGACCCGAGACGTGCACGCGCGAGGTGCCCTTGTGCACGACCTTCGCGCCGAGCTTCATGAGCCCGTTGATGACGCGGTAGACGGCGTTCTCGTTGCCGGGGATCAGGCTCGACGCAAGAATCACGGTGTCGCCGTGGCCGATCTCGATCTGGTGCTCGAGGTTCGCCATGCGCGCGAGCACGGCCATGGGCTCACCCTGGCTGCCCGTCGACATGTAGACGATCTTGTCGTCGGGCAGGTTCGCTGCCTTCTTGTGATCGATGAGCAGGTCATCGGGCACGTTGAGAAAGCCGAGGTCAGCGGCGATCGTCATGTTGCGCACCATGCTGCGGCCCATGAGCGCGACCTTGCGGCCGTTCGCGTGAGCGGCGTCGAGAACCTGCTGCACGCGGTGCACGTGGCTCGAGAAGCTCGCGACGATGACGCGGCGCGGGGCGCGCGCGATGACGTTCTCGAGCACAGGGCCGATGTCGCGCTCGAGGGCGGTGAACCCCGGAACGTCGGCGTTCGTCGAGTCGCTCAGCACGAGGTCGACGCCCTGCTCGCCCCAGCGCGCGATCGCGCGCAGGTCGGTGATGCGGTCGTCGAGCGGCAACTGGTCCATCTTGAAGTCACCGGTGTGGAGCACCGTGCCACCCGCGGTCTGCACGACGACGGCCAGAGCATCCGGAATCGAATGGTTCACGGCGATGAATTCGAGCGTGAACGGTCCGAGCTTCTCTACCTGTCCTTCCCTGACCATGTGGGTGTACGGCTGAATGCGGTGCTCTTTGAGCTTCGCCTCGATGAAGGCGAGCGTGAGCTTCGAGCCGAGAATCGGGATGTCTTGCCGCATGCGCAGCAGGTAGGGCACCGCGCCGATGTGGTCTTCGTGACCGTGCGTGAGCACCACCGCGATGATGTCGTCGAGACGATCGCGAATGGGTTCGAAGTCGGGAAGGATCAGGTCGACGCCGGGCTGGGTCTCTTCGGGGAAGAGCACGCCGCAGTCGATGATGAGCAGCTTGCCGTCGATCTCGAAGACGGTCATGTTGCGACCGATCTCACCGATGCCGCCGAGCGGGATGATGCGCAGGGTTCCGGAGCCGAGAGCGGGAGGGGTGAAGAGTTCTGTGGTCATGAAGCGCCTGACTGGTTGTCGTGCTCGGTGGGGCTCGCAGCCCCCTTGTGTGGTCTAGCGGGTGGTGCCGGCCACCTTGGGCAGGGCACCGCCGGCCGCAGCATTGCGGTCGGGCCGGAAGTTGTGGAAGTCGACGCCCTCGACGTTCGTGACGAGATCAAGCTCGTCTTCGATGATCGCGGCCTCGTGCTCTTCGGGGCCGACCAGCGGCAGTCTCACGCGCGGGGTGCCGATGCGGCCGAGTCCGTGCAGCACGTACTTGGTCGCCACCGTGCCGGGCACGTGCGTCATGACGGCGCGCACGAGGGGCTCGAGATGCTGGTGCTCGGCCGTCGCCGTCGCGAGGTCGTTGTTGTTCACGGCGTCAACGATCGTGCGGTACGGCCCCGGGGCGATGTTGGCCGTGACGCCGATGAGCCCGGTGCCCCCGATCGCGAGTGTCGGCAGCACGTTGGCGTCGTCGCCCGCGAAGTACATCAGGTCGGTCTGGTTGAGCACGCGGCTCACCTCGCTGAGGTCGCCCTTGGCGTCTTTGACCGCGAGGATGTTCGGGTGCTTCGCCGCGCGAAGGATCGTCTCGTACATGATCGGGATACCCGCGCGGCCCGGGATGTCGTACAGGATCACCGGCAGATCGGTCGCGTCGGCCACCATGCGGAAGTGCGTGAGCACCCCGGCCTGAGTGGGCTTGTTGTAGTAGGGCGTGACAATCATGACGCCGTCGGCGCCGGCCTTGGCGCTGGCCTTGTAGAGCTCGATGGCGTGCGCCGTCTCGTTCGAGCCGCCGCCCGTGATGACTGATGCCCGCCCCGCGCTCACCGACTTGCCGACCTCGACCAGCCGGATCTTCTCGGCATCGGTCAGGGTGCTCGTCTCCCCCGTCGTGCCCGTGACGACGATGCCGTCGGCGCCCGCGGTGATGACGTCGTCGATGTGCTTCTCGACCCCGGCCCAGTCGACTTCGCCGTCAGCCAGCATAGGCGTGACGAGCGCGACGAGCACTTGGCCGAAGGGGTTGGAGGCAGACACGTGCTTCAGGGTATCGCGCCAGCCCCCGGCCGCGCGCGGGCGCCTGAGTGCTGCAGTCGTCGGCCCTGGTGTCGCAACGCCCCGGCGAACGCGCCGACGTGCCGCACACGAACACGAACCCGCCGAAGTGTCACACACTCAGCCGGGGCGATGCGACAGATGATCTGCCCGAGCAACAATGGCCGCGACGGTCGCGACGACCCCGGCCGGGTCACCGAACACCTGGCGATAGTCGGGCCGATAGACGATGAAGCCGAGGGCTATGAGCGACTCGTCTCGCCGAAGATCTGCTCGTCGGTTGGCCGGCTCGGCGTGGTGAGCCTCGCTGTCGCACTCGATGATCAGCCGGTCGCCGACAAGCAGATCGGCACGCGCGAGATTACCGATCGGAAGCGGCGCCTGCGGCGTTGCGTGGATGCCCGCCTCGCGCAACAGCACCCTCAGTACGCTCTCGGTGCCCGACTCTGAGCGCTCATCGGCGAGTGACGCCGCAGCCTTTGCCCGTGGCCGCCAGCTCGCTGCCAGAAACTGCAGGTCGACCGGAGTCAGTGGGGTGGCTCGAAGCGCCGAGTCGAGCACCGCCACGGCGTACGACAGTGGTAGTTGTTGTGCTGCTCGGGCGAGCGTTGCCTCGAGCGGTGCAACTCCGAAGCGGGGGCGAGAACCGGCCGCGAGCCAGTGTACGAGCACAGGTCTGCCCTGAGCTTCTGCTGGTCGTTCTTGCAGTTCGTCGGCGACCTCGACCTGCAGCACTGACCTCGCCCCGGGAGGCACCCACAGACCGTGGTGCCGAAGTGCCGACACCCCAGCGACTCGCCCACCGACGCGAGCCGCCGCGGCAACGTCTGCATCGAGTTCGGGCACGCCATAGACGCCACGTCTCAAGCGCACGAGGTGACCCCGAGCCGTGGCCCTCTCGAGCGCGCGCCGCTCCGCTCGTGTGGAGGCGAGATGTGAGGCCCGGGCGACCCCGCCCGCAATCCTCGCTGCATGCACGAAGTCGATCATGCGGGACAGCATCCAGTCCTCTTTGGGAGCGCGGCTTGCGTGACCAGCTCTTGGGGAGCCACTCGCGATCGGGCTCGAGAGGGAGGAGTGCCACGGCGCACGAAGTCGAGTCGACGTGTCGCATCGCCCCGGTGCCTCGAGCAACACGCCGGGCTCCACATGCGACACGCCGGGAAGCGCGGCGGGCACCGGGTCGATGCGACACCGGACCGGGCGTGAGGTGCCCGGGCGGAGCCACGGGGCGGGCGCGCGGGACGCGTGCGCCCGGGTGCGCGGGTGCGAGGACCGCGCGGCTAGGGGGCGACGCGGCCGTTGCCGTTGAAGGTCTCGTAGGTGAGGGGCATGAGCTCGGCGAAGTGGTGCTCCATGAGCTCGGCGACCATCTCGATCTCGCGCTGCGGGAACGACGGGAAGTGCGTGCCCTCACGCTTGGTGCGCAGGCTCAAGAAGTTCATGAGCGAGCGGGCGTTCATCGTGACGTACATCGAGCTGTAGATCGTCACGGGGAGGACAGCGCGGGCCACTTCGCGCGCGATGCCCGCGGCAAGCATCCGCTGATAGGAGGCGTAGGCCGCCTCGCACACGCCGCGCACTTCAGTGTCGACGAGGGCCGTCTGCTCGGGGGTGCCGGGCAAGAAGTCGTAGGCACCGGGCTTGCCGACCTGCACCAGATTACGCTCGGGGCCAGGCACGAAGAACACGGGGCGCAACTCGCGGTAGCGTCCGCTTTCTTCGTTGTACGACGCGATGCGGTGCCGCATGAACTCACGAAACACGAAGATCGGCGCCTGCACGTAAAAGGTCATCGAGTTGTGCTCAAAGGGCGAGCCGTGGCGGTCGCGCATGAGGTAGTTGATGAGTCCGCGGTCGCGATCAGTGGCGTCGGCGCCGGCCGTAGCGGCCTCGAGCGTCTGCTCGCCCTGCGTCGACACGCGCGCGGCGAACAGCACGTCGCTGTCGTGGGCACTGGCCCGCACGAGCTCGACGGTCACGTCAGAACGGAACTGGATCTCGGTCGCCTCGGTCACGCTCGTCACCCTACCGGGGGCGGCACGCGGTCACAGAACGTCACACACGGGAATAGATGCAGGTTGTTTCGTATTTTCATGAGCATGGATGCTCTCACCGCCCTCATCGTGATCGTGGCGCTCGTCGCCCTCGCGACCGTGCTCGGCCTGACGCTGCGCGCCCGCGGCACGCGCGTCGCGAAGGGATGCGGCGGAGACGAGCACCAGCTGACCGTCGAGGGTGCCGAGGTGACCCTCGTGCAGCTCTCGAGCCCCGTGTGCTCGGCCTGCGTTGCGATGCGGCGCGTGGCCACCGAGCTCACCGTCGCCGATGAGACCGTGGCGCACCGCGAGATCGACGTGGTCGACGAGCCCGAGGTGGCCCGTCGGCACTCGGTCTACTCGACCCCCACGACGCTCGTGCTCGATCGCGAGGGCCACGTTCGTGCGCGCTTGATCGGGGCCGTCAAGGCCGCCGACGTGCGCGCGGCTGTCGACGCCGCCCGCTCTGAGCTGGTGCGCGCATGACCGCCGCTGAGCGCGAGACTGCGCAGCCGTTCGGCATCGACCCGCGCGGCCCCCGGTTCGGCGCGACGATCACCTCGGTACTGCTGCTGGTCGTCGTGCTGCTCGGGCTCACCGAGCCGCTGGGTGCTGACGTCGTCGAGCGCGCCCTGCAGCCGTCGGCACTGCTGCTCACGGTGCTCGTGGCACTGTTCGCGTGGGGAGCGTTCGCGGGCATCCAGAAGCACCCGTACGGCGCTGTCTACCGACGCCTCATCGCCCCGCGTCTCGCGCCGCCGACCGAGCGCGAGCACCCGGCGCCGCCAACGTTCGCTCAGCTCGTCGGGCTGCTGGTCACCGCCACGGGTCTCGTGCTGCACCTGATCGGTCTGCCGGGTGCCCTCGTCGTCGCGGCGGGCGCCGCGTTCATCGCCGCCTTCCTCAACGCCGCGTTCGCCTACTGCCTCGGCTGCCAGCTGTATGTGCTGCTGGTTCGGGCAGGAATCATTCGCCGCTCAGCCGCTCGCGCGTAGGCTGAAGGCCCGCAGCCCCCGCGAACCGTCAGGAGAACTGCCATGGCCGTCACCAGCGAAGCAACCACTCTGTGGATCGGAAGCCTGCTCGAAGGGTCGGGCACCACGTCGCTTGACTCGTCCGATGCGGGCGAGTTTCCCGTCACCTGGGCTGCACGGTCGGAAGGTGTCACGGGCATGACCAACCCCGAAGAGTTGCTCGGCGCCGCGCACTCAGCCTGCTACTCGATGGCGCTCTCGAACGCGCTGAGCAAGGCCGGCCACACCCCGTCGAGCCTGCAGGTCACCGCCGCCGTGACCTTCGTGCCCGGTGAGGGCATTACGGGCAGCCACCTGCTGGTGAGCGCGTCGGTGCCGGGTTTGAGCGCCGACGAGTTTCAGACCTTCGCCGAGAACGCGAAGACCGGATGCCCGGTCTCGGCCGCGCTGACCGGCACGTCGATCACGCTCGAAGCGACGCTCGCCTAGTGGCCGCGGTGACGCCGCTGCGCGTGCTCATCGGCGGCGCATCCGGCCTCGTCGGCACCGAGCTGCAGCGTCAACTGCGCGCCGAGGGCCACGAGGTACGCACCCTCGTGCGTCGTGCTCCGCGCACCGAGACCGAGTTCTCGTGGTCGCCCGATGCCCGCGTCATCGACGCCGGCGTCTTCGACACGGTCGATGTCGTCGTGAACCTCTCGGGCGCCTCGATCGCCCGCATTCCGTGGACGCGCGGCTACCAGAAGAAGATCGTCGACTCGCGAGTGAACGCGACGCGCACTCTCGCCGAGGGTATGGCTCGCGCGAGCACTCCCCCGCGCGTTTTTCTCAGTGGTTCGGCCGTGGGCTTCTACGGTGACCGCCCTGCTGTGCGCCTCACCGAGAGCGCCGACAAAGGCGAGGGCTTTCTCAGCGACGTCGTCGCGGCGTGGGAGGCGGCGGCCGGCCTCGCTCCCGAGTCGACCCGAACGGTGCTGCTGCGCACGGGTCTCGTCGTGGGCGACGGCGGGGCGATGACGCCGTTGCGCCTGCTCACCTCCCTGGGTGTCGCGGCCCGCATCGGTAGCGGTGGCCAGCACTGGCCGTGGATCAGCCTCTACGACGAGGCTGGCGCCATCCGCCACCTGATGACCTCGACGCTGCGAGGCCCCGTCAATCTGGCCGGCCCGACTCCCGCGACCGCCGACCGCTTCACCCGAGCACTCGCCGAGGCGATGCACCGCTGGCACCTGCTCGCGATTCCCGAGCCGGTCATCGGCACGCTTATGGGCGACGCGGGCCGCGAACTGCTGCTGGCGAGTCAGAAGCAGATTCCCGCCGCCTTGCTCGCCGACGGATTCCGCTTCCGTCATGAGACGGTCGAAGCCGCGATTGCGGCGCTCGTCAGCCCGCCGGCTGATCAGGAGCCGTCGACCGATCGGCCCGCTCCCACCGAATAGCCTCGCGCAGCGCCCACCGGGCGCGACGACGATCGCGTGCGGCGTCGTAGGCGAGCGCGAGCCTGAACCAGTGGGCCCACGATTCGGGATGCTGCTGCAGGGCATCCGCATGGCGCGAGAACGCCGCATCGGCCGCATCGCGCTCCACCCGCCCGCTTGCCCGCACGGGAACCGGGTCGTCGGGCAGACCGCCCTCGGCCTCGAGGCGACGCGTGAGCCGCTCGGCCGCGAAGCCGAAGCGCACTTCGGCGACGAGCGCCCACGCCCCGATGAGGGGCAGCACGACGAGCGCCCAGCCGATCGCCTGCGCGACCGGCAGGGGGTCGCCGATGAGACGCACGGCGTACGTGATGACGACGCCAATGTAGAGGGCGAGCAGAGCGGCCATGCCGAGGGCGCCCCAGCGGGCACGCGTCATGCGTCGTCGTCCACGTCGATCGCACCCTCGGCCAGACCGATGAGGGCATCGAGGCCGACGATGAGCCCGGTCGCCTCGGCCGCGGCGCGCAGCCCGATGAGGATTCCCGCCTCATACGAACTCGCTGACAGCGTCTCGTGGCTGATCGACAGCACTTCGCCCGTGCCACCGAAGTGCACGTCTTGGCGTGCCTGCGCACCCTGAAGCCGCAGGGAGTGAATGGGCACGCTCGCGACCTGCTGGCCGCGTGCGCGCTGATCGGTGTGCGGCGCCACCACGGGCCCGAGCTCAGCGCGCGCGTGCCCGATCAGCTCGGCCGTGCGTACGGCCGTGCCCGAGGGCGAGTCAACCTTCGCGGCGTGATGGGTCTCGACGATCTCGATCGACTCGAAGTAACGCGCGGCGATGGTCGAGAGGTGCGTGGCGACCACACTGCCAATCGAGAAGTTCGGCACCACGACGACCCCGGCATCCGTCTGCGAGTCGATCAGGGTGCGCAGGCTTCGCAGGCGGTCTTCGCTCCAGCCGCTCGTGCCCACGAGCACTTTGAGACCGTTGCGCACGGCGTGGTCGACCACCGTCGCCGAGACGCCGGGAGCCGTCACGTCGAGCACGACGTCAGCGCCGAGCATCTCACCCAGATCGCTGCGCGAGTCGAGGCGGGCGACGAGCGTGAGGTCACTCTGGCGCTCGATGAGATCGCAGGCGATCGACCCGAGTCGCCCGGTTGCTCCGACGACAGCGACGCGAATGACCATGGCGCCATCCTACGGCGGGGCCATGGCGCTTAGGCTGTGCCCATGGTGACCTGGCGCGAGGCGATGCCGAGCAGCGATGCGGCGGGCGTGCTGCTCGATCAGTACTTCACGGCGCGCGCCCTCGATTTTCCGGCGGGCGCCGAGCACTACCAGCGCACGGTCGTCAGCGACGAGCAGTTCACTCCCCCGCGCGGAGTCTTTCTCATCGTCGAGGGCGAGAATCTCTCGGGCGAGCCCGCCGATGTCGGATGCGGGGGAATTCGCCGCATCGACGACGGGCCGGCCGGCGCGCGCTTCGAGATCAAGCACCTCTGGGTGCAGCCGCACACGCGGCGCCTCGGCTACGGACGCGCGCTCATGAGCGAGCTTGAGCGGCGCTCTCGCGAGTTCGGCGGCCGCGAGCTCGTGCTCGACACGCACGAGAGCTTGGAGCAGGCGGCGGGGCTCTATCGCGCCCTGGGTTTCACGCCGATCGAGCCCTATAACGAGAACCCCAACGCGACGACCTGGCTGGGTCGGGTGCTCTAGGCGAGGCTCGGAGGGTTGCCGTCAGGCGAGGCTCGGAGGGTCGCCGCTAGGCGAGGCTCATGAAGAGCTTCTCGAGGTCGGCGACCTCGACGGGGTCACCCTCGCCGTCGCGCAGGCACTCCTTCATGGCCGAGGCGATGATGGCAAAGCCGGCGCGGTCGATGGCGCTGGATGCTGCGCTCAACTGCGTGATGATCTCACGACAATCGCGGCCCTCTTCGACCATGCCGAGCACGGCGCCAAGCTGCCCTTGAGCGCGACGAAGACGGTTGGCGATCTTCTTGGCCTCGTCGGCCGGAATGCTGGTCATCGGTCATCTCCTGTTTCGTAGTCGAGCCCGCGCTGAACCCAGGCCATGGTGCCGCCCGCGACCGAGATCGCGTCGAAGCCGTTTGCGATGAGAAAGTCGGCCGCGCGCAGGCTGCGGGCACCCGAGCGGCAGATCACGTAGAGGGTCTCGTCTCTCGGCAGAGCATCCAGCTCATCGGGAATCGTGCCGAGCGGTACGAGCCGCACCCCGGGAACATGCGCATCGATGTACTCGTCGACCTCGCGCACGTCGATCACGGTCGCTCCGCGCTCGCGCTCGATCACAAGCTGGTCGACGGAGATCTCGTCAGCCATGGGGCTCCTTCTGGTCGGGTGGTGCAGTGCAGTCGGGTCAGACGGCGACGGGCACCGGGGCGACAGCCGAGGTGCCGGCGAGCCAGGTCGTGTAGCCGCCGTCGAGATTGGCCACGGTCACACCGTACTGCCGCAGCAGCGACGCGGCGGTGTGGCCGCGCTGGCCGACCTTGCACGTCACGATGACACGCTCGCCGCGCAGCCGCTCGGCGTGGTCGCGCAGCTCGTCGAGCGTGATGAGCTCGCTGCCCGGAATCGCGCCGAGCGCGTTCTCACCCTCGGTGCGCACGTCGATGAGCCGCCACCCGTCGGCCTGCTTCTCGGCGAGCTCGTGCCACTGCACGCTCAGCTCGCCGTCGATGAGGTTGTCGTCGACGTAGCCGAGCATGTTGACGGGGTCTTTCGCCGAGCCGAACTGCGGCGCGTAGGCGAGCTCGAGGTCGGCGAGCCCGCGCGCGGGAATGCCGCCGGCCATCGCTGTCGCGATGACGTCGATGCGCTTCTCCGCGCCACCGCCGATGGCCTGCGCGCCGAGGATGGCGTCGGTCTCGGCATCGACGATGAGCTTGAGCGAGAGCTGCTCGGCGCCCGGGTAGTACCCGGCGTGATGGGTCGGGTGGGTGTGGATGACGCGGATCGTGCGGCCCTCGTCGCGCAGCTCGCGCTCGGTGCGGCCGACTGCGGCGGCAGTGAGGCCGAACAGCCCAATGACAGCAGTGCCGAGGGCCGGGACGGCTGCGTGCGGGCGGCCGGCGATAACGTCGGCGGCGAGGCGACCGTGCCGGTTGGCCAGGCCCGCCAGCCACACGGGCGAGGGGTCTCCGTCGAAGCGCTGCTTCACGACGGCGTCACCCACCGCGAAGATCGCCGGGTCGGAGGTGCGCTGCTCGGAGTCGACGACGATGTAGCCGCGGGGGTCGAGGTCGAGTCCCGCGTCGCGGGCGAGGCCGCTCTCGGGCCGCACCCCGACCGACAGCACGACGAGGTCTGCCGGCAGGGTCGATGCACCGCCGTCGAGCACGACGTGGTCGTCTTCGATGCCGCTGAGCGCCGTGCCGAGGTGCAGCTCGATTCCGTTCGCCCGCAGGCGCTGGGCGACAATGTGTGCCATCTCGACGTCGAAGGGCCGCAGCACCTGGGGCAGCATCTCGACGACGGACACCTCGAGACCGCGGTGGCGCAGGTTCTCGGCGAGTTCGAGGCCGATGAAGCCCGCACCGGCGACGACGACTCGGCGAGCATCCTGCGCCGCGGCGATGATGCGGTCCATGTCGGCGATGTCGCGCAGCACCAGGCCGCGCTCGACGCCGGGGATGGGGATGCGCATCGGCGAGGCGCCGGGGCTGAGTACGAGAGCGTCGTACGCAAGCACATCGTCGGCGCCCGTCGCGAGGTCGCGCACAGTGACGGTGCGGGCCTCGCGGTCGATCGCGATCGCCTCGGTGCGCACGCGCACGTCAAGGGCGAAGCGTGCGCCGAGCGACGCGGGGGTCTGCAGAATCAGCGCATCACGATCGGTGATGACGCCGCCCACGTGGTACGGCAGGCCGCAGTTGGCGAACGAGACGTGCTCGCCACGCTCGAGAACGATGATGCGAGCGGTCTCGTCGAGACGGCGCAGGCGGGTCGCGGTCGACATGCCGCCGGCCACGCCGCCGATGATGACGTAGGTTCGAGGGGAGGTCATGCCCTCACTATATACCCCCTGGGGTATTTTTGCACGCCGGTTCGCTGGGGGCGATGCGCGCCCAGCGAGAGCGTTCACAGCCGTCGCGCGAGAGTCGCCCAGTTCACTGTGCCAGAGTCTGTAGCATGGCCCGGTCAGCACTGGCGACGCGCGCTCGAGGGCGCATCCTCACGATGTTCTCGGGCGACCCGAACGGCACTCCCGACTGGGTCACGGCCCTCGGGACCGGTGACGATGCGGGCTACTTCGGTCCGGGCTCGGCCGTCTGGGAGGTGCACAGCGGGCTGCCCACAGTCGTCGCCGGCATTCGCGCTCTGCTCATGCAAACGTTGCACCCGGGCGCCATGGCCGGCGTTCACGACCACTCTCGATACCGCGAAGACCCACTCGGTCGACTGGCGGGCACCGTGCGCTGGGTGCTCACGACGACGTTCGCCGACCGTCGACAGGCCGAGGCCGCCTGCGCGTGGGTCTCGCAGCTGCACCACCGCGTGACCGGTGAGTACCTCGGTGCGGACGGAACGACGATCGCGTACTCGGCGGGCGACTCTGACCTCGTCGCCTGGGTGCACTGCGTGTTCGCCGATGCGTTCATCGGCAGTCACGAGACCTGGGGCGGCGACATTCCAGGGGGGTCAGATCAGTACGTGCGCGAGTGGGCTCTTGCCGGCGAATTGATGGGGATGCCCGCACCGCCCCGCAGCCGCGCCGAACTCGATGCGGCCATCGCCGCCTACCTGCCCGTGCTGCGACGCGACGAGCGCGTCGACGAGGCTGTGCGATGGTTGCGCAAACCCCCGCTCGGTGCCGGTGTGGGGCCCGCCTATCGCGTGCTCTTCGCCGGCGCGGTGGCATCGCTGCCAGACCGCTACCGCGAACTGCTCGGGCTGAAGCGCCCCCGCTGGCCCGCGATCGCGCTCACCGGCATCGCCCTCTCAGTGATGGGTCGTCTACTCGGCTCAGAGTCGTCGAGCCTCGCCTACACGCGCCGCCGGCTCGATCGGCTTGCCACCGAGCAAGCTGCCGCCCCGTCGCACGGGGATCAGAATGGCTGATCGACCGGAAGGCCCGTGCGCAGCTCGGCCGGAAGGTGCCCGAGGTCGTTGTGGGTCACGAGCACCGGAGGTTTCGCCGATCGCACGCGGATGATCGTCAATCCGCAGTTCGCCTGATTGATGCCCATCCAGCGCCATGACGCCGCACCGAACACCTCCCGCACGAACCACGCGATGACGAAGTTGTGAGTGATGAGCAGCTCGTGACGGTCATCGCGCGACGGCGACAGCCACTCGGCCGTCGCGTCGGCCATTTGCGCCTCTCCTGCGGCGATCTCCTCCGGCGTGACGCCGCCGAAGAATGGCTCGAAGGCGTGCGGCATGTCGGGCGAGGGTCCGGCCGGAATGCAGTCCATGAGCAGTGCAGAAGGCTGTGGCTCGATCGATGGCATGAGCTCGGTCATCGACAAGGCGGTCTCGACCGCCCTCTGCAGCGGCGACGTGTGCACGCTCGCGAACGGCACTCCGCTCAAGCGCTCGGCGATCGCGCGAGCCTGCCGCTGGCCACGACCGCTGAGGGGTCCGTCCGGAAGCCCGTGCTCCGCATCCTGCTGCTCACCATGACGCACCAGATACACATACCGAGACACGACCCACGCTCCTCACCGAACCCCGTCGAGCATAGGCCATGCCTTCGAACGCTTCGGAGACACGACGATTCATCACGGGGACAGACAACTCTGTCTGTCCCCTCTATGATCACTAGTGCGGCGAACCTGCACACTCTGCTCACTTCGACGCGCATACCCCCGTCACCCTGTCTGGAGCTTGACCCGTGCTGACCGCTCACCCCGCCGCCGACGGCAACCGCCCCGACCCTCCCGCGAAGTTGCGCATTCTGCAGGCCGCGACCGCGCTCTTCGCCGCCGAGGGCATCCGTGCCGTAGGGGTCGACAAGCTGATCCAGCAGTCGTCGGTCACGAAAGCGACTTTCTACAAGCACTTCGGCTCGAAGAACAAGTTGATCAGCGCCTATCTGACGTCAGCATCCGCCGCAGCTCTGACTGCTCTGGACGCGCGCATCGCGGCGGGCGCCGACGGACGCGACTCGCTGGCCGCGGTCGCTGACACGGTGCGCGACGCCCTGCACGCTGACGACTTCAGAGGCTCGCTCTTCGTGAACGCCGCGGCCGAGTTTCCTGACCCGCGAGACCCGGCGCGGCACATCATCGCCGATCATCACGAGGCGGTCTCAGAACGCTTCACGAGGCTGCTCAAGGCGATCGAGCACCCGCTGCCCGGCGAGGCGGCCGACGAACTCATGCTCGCGTACGTGGGCGCCTTCGCGTGGGGTCACGTCGGCGACCCGATCGGCGCCTCGGTCGCCTTCCGACGCAGCGTCGAGCGCGTCATCGGCGACGCCCCGGCGATCAGACGCTGAAGGGTCGGTCACTCGGGCGAGAGGCGATCACTCGCTCACGCGGTCGAGCTCGGTCAACTGATGACGCGAGAGCGGCGTGAACGGCGCCGCCATGATCGCCTCCAACTGCAGGGGGTCGCTGACCGAGACGACGGGCGCGACGACGCGCGGCCGGCTCAGTAGCCACGACAGCGCGACGGTCGGCACCGAGCTCGAGGTCTCGTTAGCGAGGCGATCGAGAGCGGCGAGCACCCGCAGCCCCCGTCGGGTCAGATACTCGGCCACCTCGTCTCCGCGACGATAGCGGTCGAGGTCGGCGCGCGACCGGTACTTGCCGCTGAGAAAGCCCGCGGCGAGGGCAAACCGCGGCAGCACTCCGAGATCGAGTTGTGCGGCGATGCGGGCCAGTCCGTTCTCGTACTCGGAGCGGTGCATGAGGTTGTAGTGCTTCTGCACCGCCACCATGTGGGCCACCCCCAGCTGCCCCGATGCGATGCGCGCTTCGAAGAGGCGGTTGGCCGTGTGGTCGCTACCGCCGAAGTAACGCACGTGGCCTGCGCGAATCAATTCGTCGACCGCGAGCAACGTCTCGTCGAACGACACAGACGGGTCGTCGACGTGCAAGAACAGCAGGTCGATGCGGTCGATGCGCAGTCGGCGCAACGAGGCCTCGACCGCTGCCCGAATGGCAGGGGCCGAGAGGCCAGGGTGGTCAGGACCCTTGCCGACCTTGGTGGCGATCGTGAGAGCGTCGCGGTTGCCCCGCTCGCGCATCCAGTTGCCGATCATGATCTCGCTACGCCCGCCCGCGTAGGCATCTGCGGTGTCGATGAAGGTGCCCTGCAGCTCGACGAAGCGGTCGAGAATCGCCGTGGTCGTCGGCCCGTCGGCTGTCCAGCCGAACACGGTGCCGCTCAGAGCGATCGGGAAGACGTCGAGATCGCTCGGCCCGACGCGCCGCGTCACGGGAATCGGGCCGGTCTGCACCGCAGACGCGGCCGACTCTGCGTGGCCTTCGGGGTCGATCACGGTGCGAACATCTCTCTCGAGACCCCGGCACGGGGTCGGGCTGTGGTTGGCGCGACAATACCGCTCAGCTGAGCAGTTTTCTGCGATCGGCGCGCGATCGTTACGGTGCTGTGCTGCGGGGCATGCACCGCCTTCACGACAACGGCGTGGCCGTGCCCAGAGGCACGACCACGCCGAGGTGTCGATCAGGTGCAGTGATGCGGTCTAGACGCCCTGAACCTTCTTGATCTGAGCCGACTCGTCGACGCTGCTCTGCTTTGCAGCGCGCACCGCGATAAGGCCGAAGCCCACCTTGTTGAGCACGTCGGCGATGACGTAGATGATCGCCGCCACGCCGATGGCGAGGGCCGCATCGCTGCCGCTGAGCTCGAGGAACTCTTGGGTCGCGGTGCCGATCGGGTAGATGGCCCAGCCGGCGATGACAAACCACTTCATGATGCCCACCGCGCGCTTGACGTGCGCAGGCGCACCGTCGCCGATCTTCAGCGTGAAGACCACGTAGACGATGTAGAGCCACGCGAGCGACGACACGACGAAGAACACGATGTTGCCGATCGAGCCCGGCTCGCCGATCTCACCGAGGTAGCCGGTGACGATCATGATGATGTCGGCGATGATGAGCTTCGTCAGCAGGCCCTTTTTGAGCGCACCTGCGATTGCCACGATGAGCGCGAACTCCACCAGCAGCAGCGGCGTGGTCAGCAGCCAGTCGATGTACCGCAGAGGCAGAGTGGCGTCGACGTCGGCCGCCGTGATCTCGCCGCCCGGAAACTTGACGACGTCTTTCATGACGTAGTACATGATCGCGGCGATGAACGTGATGACCGCGGCGTAGGTCGCCACCGAGCGCAGCTCGGGCTTCAGGTCATTGCGCTCGAGATAGAACCACAGGGTGCCGGCCGCCATGGCGACGAAGCCGAGCATGAAAAACGCTTGGACGATGTGGAAGTCCACAATTCTCCTTCGAATCGTGCCAGCAGAGCGCACGACGCGCAGAGCCGACAAGGGGGGTGATGTCGATGAACGAGTGTTCTTCGGCAGCCACAGGGATCGGGACCAGCGGTGTCGGATTAACCATGACTGTACGTCGGTGCGACCCCTCCCACCCGGAAATTCGCTGGAAGTGGCTGGAGACTCGCTGAGTGTTTCGTCAGCGGGTGACTTGCGCCTGGGTTGAACGCTCGTTTAGTATACTGAACATGCGTTCACCCTCTCCCGATCTGACGACGCGTGCCCGCATTCGGGATGCTGCGCTCGGGCTCTTCGGGGCGAATGGGTACAGCGCGACCTCGGTGCGCGCCATCGCTGAGCACGCCGGGGTGAGCGCGGCCCTCGTCATGCACCACTTCGGCTCGAAAGAGGCCCTGCGCGCCGAGTGTGACGCCCACATCGTCGACGAGGTCATCGGGCGCAAAGAACAGCTCGCGACCGACAGCGATCTGTCGTCGACGATGCGTCGCTGGCTCGCTGACGTCGATGCTCATCGGGCGAGCCTCGACTACCTCGCGCGCATGATCTCCGACGGCACCGAGGCCGGCGCCCGACTGTTCGACGACCTCGTCGACCGCACGGCGGCGATGATCGATGCCGAGGTTGCGGCGGGCCGCATGCGCACGTCGAGCGACCCGCGCATGACCGCGGTTATCGTGGCTGCACACGGGCTGGTGCCTCTACTGCTCGAGAGCCAGCTGGGTCGAGCGCTCGGCGAGCCGGGTCTGACGCCAGCGCTCATCGCCCGCATGACGCTGCCGACACTCGAGCTCTACACCCACGGCCTCTACCAGTCGACCGATGTGCTCGACGCGGCCACCGCCGCGCTCGCGGGTACCCCTGACACGACGCGCGGCCCCCGATCTGACAAGGGCGCTGGCGATCCGAATCAAGATCCTGATCCGCCTCGACGCGCGGGAACCGATCTCTGACCCGTGCCGACCGGCACGACACTTCGACGAAAGGAACCGGGGATGACCCCCGTCATTGAGACACGTGCGCTGACGAAGCGCTATGGACGCCGCACGGCGCTGCACGGCATCGATCTCACGATCGAGCCTGGCCGCGTCTTCGGCGTCATCGGCCCCAACGGGGCCGGCAAGACCACGACCATGCGGGTACTGCTTGACATCATCCGTGCGACGAGCGGTGACGTTCGAGTGCTGGGCCACGACCCACGCACGGGCGGGCCGGCCCTGCGGCGACGTATCGGCTACTTGCCGGGCGAACTGTCGCTCGCCGGTCGAGCAACAGCGCGCAGCCTGCTGAACCACTACGCCGAACTCAACGGCGGCATCGAGCACGGTCGCATCGATGAGCTGGCCGACCGGCTCGGACTCGAGCTCGGGCGCCCGGTGCGTTCGCTGAGCAAGGGCAACAAGCAGAAGGTCGGCCTCGTGCAAGCCTTCGCGCACCGCCCCGACCTGCTGGTGCTCGACGAACCGACGAGCGGTCTCGACCCGCTCGTGCAGCAGGAGTTCTTGACGATGGTGCGCGAAGCGCGCGAAGCGGGCCAGACGGTCTTCCTCAGTTCGCACGTCATCAGCGAGATCCAGCAGGCCGCCGACGATGTCGCGGTGCTGAGGTCGGGTCGCATCGTCGACGTCAGCACTGTCGAGCGCTTGCGCGCGGCAGCGCGGCGATCGGTGCGCATCACGGTGCGCGCCGCCGACCGCGAGGCCCTGCTCGGCAGGCTCAGCTCGGTTGCTCGGCTCGATGACGTCACGGTGACCGAGGTCGACGGCACGGCCGTCGTGCACGGCATGCTCGGCGACGGCGTTGCACCCTTCGTCTCGGCAGTCGCCGCGAGCGATCTGCTCGATCTGGTCGTGCAAGAGCCCGACCTCGAGAGCGCCGTGCTCGGCTTCTACGGGCCGGGCGCCGAGCAGGAGGAGCAGTCATGAGTGCCACGATGCAGAGTTCGCGCGCCGCTGTGCGCGCCCGTCCGCTTCCGCTACTGCGGCGGCAGCTCGCTGAGACCTGGCGAGGCCTCATCGGCTGGAGCCTGGGTCTTGCCGGCGTCGTCGGCATGTACCTGCCGCTCTACTCGACGATCGGCGGCAACCCGGAGTTTCTCGCCATCATCGAGAGCCTGCCGCCCGAGCTCGTGGCGGCACTGAGCTACGACCAGATCACGACCGGTGCCGGTTACACGCAAGGCACCGTGCACGGCCTCATCGGCTTCGTGCTCGTGACGATCGCGGCCGTGGCGTGGGGCTCGTCGATCATCGCCGGCGACGAAGAACGCGGCACCCTCGAGCTCGTGCTCGCACACGGCGTCGGGCGCACGCAGGTCGTTCTCGAGCGGTTCGCGGCGATCGCGCTCAAGCTCACCGCGCTGGCGGTGCTGCTGGGCCTCATGGTGCTCGGACTCAATGAGCCGGCCGCGCTCGAGCTCTCGCTCGAGGGCATCGTCGCCGGCTCGGTGGCGTTGCTCGGCCTGGGTTTGCTGACCGCTGCCGTGGGCACGATGACGGGAGCCATCATTGGTCGCCGAACCATTGCGGTCGGCGCCGCTTCCGGTGTCGCCGTGCTCGGCTACGCACTGAACGCGCTCGGCAACCAAAACCCCGACCTCGAGTGGATGCACGTGCTCTCGCCCTACTTCTGGGCGTACGGCGCTGCACCACTGGCCGACGGGTTCGACCCACTCATGGGGCTGCTTTACGCGGTGTCGGCGGCGGCGTTGACCGTCGCGGTCATCGCGTTCCGGCGCCGAGACGTGGCGGTCTAGCGACAGGTCACGCACCAGCGGCACGACACACGGATGCCCGCCCTCAGATCGAGGGCGGGCATCCGGTCGTTCAGAACGCAGTCGGGCTGTTAGCCGTCTTCGCCCTCGGCGGGGGCGTCGCCGCCTTCGCCCTCAGCCAGCACCGGTGCGAGCGAGAGCTTGCCGCGGTCGTCGGTCTTCGTGATCTCGACGAGGATCTTCTGGCCCACGGCGAGCACGTCTTCGACGTTCTCGACGCGCTTGCCGCCGGCGAGCTTGCGCACCTCGCTGATGTGCAGCAGACCGTCTTTACCCGGCATGAGCGAGACGAACGCACCGAAGGCGGCGATCTTGACGACCGTTCCCAGGTACTGCTCGCCCACCTCGGGGTTGATGGGGTTGGCGATCGCGTTGACCTGCAGGCGAGCCGCCTCGGCCGAAGCGCCGTCGACCGCGCCGATGTAGACGGTGCCGTCTTCCTCGATCGAGATCTGCGCGCCGGTCTCGTCTTGGATCGAGTTGATCGTCTTGCCCTTCGGGCCGATCAGCTCGCCGATCTTGTCGACCGGAATCTGCACGCTGATGACGCGAGGCGCGGTGGGCGCCATCTCGTCAGGCGCGTCGATCGCCTGGTTCATGACGGCGAGGATCGCCATGCGGGCGTCTTTCGCCTGACCCAGCGCCTGCTGCAGCACCGACGACGGAATGCCGTCGAGCTTGGTGTCGAGCTGAATCGCAGTGACGAAATCGCTCGTGCCGGCGACCTTGAAGTCCATGTCGCCGAGGGCATCTTCGGCACCGAGAATGTCGGTGAGGGCCGCGTAGCGGGTCTCACCATCCACAACATCGCTGATGAGGCCCATCGCGATACCCGCAACCGGCGCGCGCAGCGGCACACCGGCGTTGAGCAGCGAGAGCGTCGAGGCGCACACCGAGCCCATCGAGGTCGAGCCGTTCGAGCTCATGGCCTCGCTGACCTGACGGATCGCGTAGGGGAACTCTTCGCGGCTCGGCAGCACCGGCACGAGAGCGCGCTCGGCCAGGAAGCCGTGCCCGATCTCGCGACGCTTGGGGCTGCCGACTCGGCCGGTCTCACCGGTCGAGTAGGGCGGGAAGTTGTAGTGGTGCATGTAGCGCTTGCTCGTCACCGGGTTCAGCGAGTCGATCTGCTGCTCGAGCTTGAGCATGTTGAGCGTCGTGACGCCGAGAATCTGCGTCTCGCCGCGCTGGAAGATCGCCGAGCCGTGCACGCGAGGAATGACCTGCACCTCAGCGTCGAGCGCACGGATGTCGGCGAGGCCGCGACCGTCGATGCGCACGCCTTCGGTGAGCACGCGCGCACGCATGATTTTCTTCGAGACCGACTTGTAGGCGGCGCCGAAGTCTTTCAGCGACTCCTCGGGCAGCGAGCCGTCGGCGACCTTCGCCTCGATAGCCTGCTTGGTGCGGGCCTTGAGCGCGTCGTCAGCCGTCTGCCGCTCGACCTTGTCGGCGATCTGGTAGACCGACGCGAGCTCGGCCTGGGCAGCCTCTTCGACGGCGCTGTAGAGCTCCGGGCTGTACGACAGAAAGACCGGGTAGTCCTGAATCTCCTTGGCCGACTGCGCAGCGAGCTCGGCCTGAGCCTTCGCGAGCTGCATGATGAACGGCTTTGAGGCTTCGAGGCCCTGGGCCACGATCTCTTCGCTCGGCTTGACGGCGCCGCCCTGAATCAGGTTCCAGCTGCCCTCGGTGGCCTCAGCCTCGACCATGGTGATCGCGACGTCTTCAGAGCCGTCGGCGTTGGTGACGACGCGGCCCGCGACGATGATGTCGAAGACGGCCTCAGCCAGCTGGCTGTGCTTCGGGAAGGCGATCCACTGGCCGCCGCCGTTGTTGTCGGGCATGAGTGCCAGTCGCACCGAGGCGATCGGGCCGCTGAACGGCAGGCCCGAGATCTGCGTCGAGGCGCTCGCCGCGTTGATCGCGAGGGCGTCGTAGAACTCGTCGGGCGCGATGCTCAGCACCGTGATGACGATCTGCACCTCGTTGCGCAGGCCTTCGATGAAGGTCGGGCGCAGCGGGCGGTCGATGAGTCGGCAGACGAGGATCGCCTCGGTCGACGGGCGGCCCTCACGGCGGAAGAACGAACCGGGAATCTTGCCGGCGGCGTACGAGCGCTCTTCGACATCGACCGTCAGCGGGAAGAAGTCGAACCCTTCACGGGGGTGCTTGCCAGCGCTCGTCGCGCTCAGAATCATGGTCTCGTCGTCGAGGTAGGCGGCGACGGCGCCTTGGGCCTGCTGCGCGAGGCGGCCCGTTTCGAATCGAACAGTGCGCTTGCCGTACGTGCCGTTGTCGAGCACGGTTTCGGCGAACTTGATTTCAGGACCTTCCACGAGGTCTCTCTCCTTTGCGTCTGTGCGCGAGCCCTCCGTATGAGGGCACGCGCGTGCACGCGGAGCAGGAGCGGGCAGGAAGGGACGGTGTCATCATGTGACGCCGGTCTGCTCTGGCCAACAGTAGAGATGCACCGACGCGCAGCTCTGTGCGCTTCGGGAGACCACCACCGGTGACCAGCTTCGAGCCGGCCTGCTCCGTGCGGTATTCACTTGAATGGCGCGAGGAATCGCGCCACCTGCCAGACTATCAGCCCGGCGTGTCGCGGCCTAGTGAACGCTGGGCGTCGGCGGGTCGGCGGTGCCTCTGCGTGTCGGCGGGCCGTCGATGTCGGTCACCGGTATCCCCAGCGCCAAGGCGAAGCCCTCGAGCTGCAGTGGGCTCAGCAGAGGGCTCAGGGGTGCGACGAGCGACCCGCGTTCGACGAGCCAGAGCACGGGCCGATGGGTGCGGCCGTCGAGCCAGCGCACGAAGCCGAGCTCGGCGCTCAACGGCACCACCCGGGCGCCGAGCGGGTCACGCAGCACCAGGCTCTCTCCGTCACTGCGCACTGAGGTGCGCCAGCGCACAGTGATCGCGGCGAGACAGACGACGACCCCCGCGAAGGCCACGAGCACGAGAGCCCCCGCGATCGACGTCGGGATGCCCGAGGCGACCATATCGGTGAGCAACGCCGCCGTGCCGAGACTCACGACGGTGCCCAGCACGACGAGCCACCGCACCCACCTGCGTGCCGGAGCGCGCACGACGACGTGCGGCCACGGCTGCTGGTCACGCTCGCTCGTCACTGCTCCCCCGCGACGAGCTCGAGCTGCCGCCGCAGTTCGTCGTCGCTCGGCGGGCAGAGTGCCGCTGCACGCACCGCTTCGGCGGTGGGCGCTGGTGGCGTCGAGACCCCGAGACCGCGCAGGCACGGCAGCAACCGTTGCACGACGTCGTGTTCGAGCCAGGCGACCTCGACGGGCCCGGGCGGCGGCAGCTCGGCGAGCAGCCCGTACTGCACCATGCAGCTCTCGATCGTCCAGCGAATGCGGTCATAGGCGCCGTCAGGCAGGCCGAAGTAGTTGACCCCGAACCCGCCCTCCTGCCGTGAGACCCGCACGTCGGTGTCGAGCGACTCGACGCACCCGATCACGGCTTCGCCCCAGCGCTCGGGCTCGACGACGCCCTGAAACTCGGGCCGGGGCAGTTGCAACTCATTGAGCCGATCGGCGTTCTCGTCGAGGAACGAGTCGAACACCGCGCGGCTCTGCGCCTCAGCCGCGAGCTCGCGCTCGAGCAGCACGTCGTGCGCCGTCACGGCGGGGGCTGCCGCGGAAGCGCAACCCGCGGTGAGGGCGACCGCGAGCGAGCATCCCGCAACGGCGACGAGGCGGACCCTCACGAGCGGATCTCTGCAGGGCCGAGCTGAATCAAGGTGCGACCCGGGTCGGGGCACGTCGCGCGAATCTGCCGCGCCGTCGCCTCGTCGGCGTTGCGCAGCTGCGCGGCGAGCCAGACGCTCTGCAGCGGCTCAACCGAGCGACCGCTCGACGTCGGATAGATCGACGCGTCGATGGCCGCGTCAAGATCGACGATCTCGAGATCGGCGCCCCACCGGCGCACGCAGGCCGGCAGTGCCACAGTGACCTGGTGGCGCACCCAGGCCTGCTCGACCGGCCCGCCGAACGGGTACAGGCCCGTCCAGGCGATGACCTGCAGCGAGCAGCGCACCTGCGCGACCGGCAGCTCCCACGCGGGCTCTCCCGTCGGGCGCGGGTTCAGCACTAGCAGGCCTGTCTCACCGATGCTTCCCGCAGTGCGGTCGACGACCCGGTTCATGCACTGCAACAGGTCGGCCAACTGCCTCTCGGGCTCGACCCAGCGCTCGAACCTCAGGGGCGGATACACCGCCTCGGGCCATTCGGCCTCGAGGTACTCGGTGGCCGCGTTGGCGGCGAGCCGCCACTGCTCGGTGACCGTATGCGACCGCTCTTCTGCGACCTCATCAAGCGTGGGTGCAGTCGGCGTCGCGGCGCAGCCCGTCAGCGCGATCACGAGCGCGCCGAGAAGCAGCCCCCGCATCATTGAGGCTCTCCGACGGCAGAGATAGTGTTGAGCACCGTCGACGGATGCGGGCACAGGGCCGAGACACGTCGCAGTTCGCCGGCATCGCCACGCACCGTCGCATACGGATCCCAGCGCGGGGTCGAGCCCCCGGAGAGAATCGCGAACGGCTCGTCGGCGAGAGGAGGCGCGACGACGCCATGCCGCCGCAGGCAGGCGGGCAGATCGGTGCGGGCGTAGGCGGTCACCCAGGCGACTTCGACCGGGCCGGGCTCGTTGCGCCCGAGGTTCGGCGGCGGAAAGCGACCCTGGCAGAGATAGATCGACACCTCGAAATCGCGCATCTGGCCGGCCGTCTGCGGCGGCGGATTCGCGAAAACGCCCGCTGTCGCGTCAGTGCGCACCGTGAGCCCGGACAAGTCGCTCGCGCATGCCTCGAACACCGCCGGCCACTCCCCCAGACTCAGCCACTGCTCAATGCTCGTCGGCGGCAGCACAACGCCAGGCCACCGGCTCGTGAGGTAGTCGGCGTAGGTGTCGAGCAGAGTCTCGACCCGCGCTTGGGCGCGCAACGAGCGCTCCGCCGCGACGTCGTCGATCGTCGGCGCAACGCTCGGCGGCGACGCGCACGCCGCGAGCATGCCCAGCGCGACCACGGCGCTGGTGATGCTGAACGCGACCCTCACGGAACCGAGTCCAGCACGTCATCGGCGGCCGGGCACGTCGTCTCGGCCCGCACCCGCATCTCGGGCGCCCGACCGATGAGCGCATAGGGGTCGAACTGCTGCTCAGTGCGCCACGTCTGGCCGAACGCCTGCTGATCGGGCACGGGCGGCACCTGGAATCCCGCGGCCAGCAGACAGGGCACGACCACATCGAGCGTGTAATCGTGCGCCCAAGGCACCTCGACATCGCGCACGGCGCTCGCGAACCACGCCCGCACTGGGAAGCGTGACTGGCAGTCGAAAGTCGCGATATCGATCTGGAACAGCTCTCGCACGTCGTCGACGCGCAGCGCACTGAAATCGAGGCGCTCGCCGTCGTCGGCCGACAGCACCCCGGGGTAGCCCGCGTCAGCGAGGCATCGTGCCATGGTCGGAGCCCACTCGTTCGCGGCGACCCACCGCTCGATCGGCGACTCGGGCAGCGGCACGGGGCCCCACTTATCGCGCACGAAGGTGGCGACACGAGCGGTGCTTTCGACGTGGGCGGCGACCGCGATGCGGTCGCGCTCGAGCAGCGTGCGCTCGAGCTGCTGAGAGGTGGTCGCGGCCGACACCGAGCATCCGGCCACCGCCACCAGCGCGAACGAGGCGACGGATGCGGCCACGACCACGCGCATGCGGTCGCGCCGCCGGCCCGCGCCCCTGCTCCCTCGCATGGCGACAGCGTGCCACGGGCCGCGGCGAAACGGCTGACAGAATGCTCATCGTCGTACCACCGCACCCCGCGGAGTCTGCCTATGCTGGCCTCGTGACGGAGATTCTGGGGCGCGGCGCGGTCTGGCGCCTCGCATGAGCGACGGTCGTTGGCTGCCCCCGGAGCCGATCGAGCCGCTGCAGCCCACCCCGTCGGCCGTTGACCAGCGCCGAGTCGCGGCGCCCTGGTCCGAGCCCGGGCAGGCGCCTGCTCTGCATGCACGCACGGGATCTGCGTGGACCGCTCGGCGCAAGTGGGCGCTCGGCATCGGGATCGCTTCAGCGGTGCTCGGCGTCTTCGCTGCGATCGGAGCCGCGGGCGCCGGGATCTACACCGCGTTCATCGCCCCGCTCACGTCATACGTCGAGCCGCTACCTCTGCTCGAGGGCGAGCCGGGCAGCCCTCGACCACTGGAGGCCACCGACTGCCCAGACCCTTGCTACACCGAAGACCATCAGTGGGAGGCCAAGCTCGACGCAGCCGACTTCGAAGCGCTGGGCACCCCTGTTGTGCGTGATCCCTCGGGCACCTTCTTCGACTCGACGCCGAGAGAGCAGTACGACAACACGGTGGAGTATTGGCGAGCGAATGGCTACTCGCCCGATCAGTGTGCCTTCACCGGCACCGAGAGCCCTGTCGCCACCGTGATCGGATCGCCTCCGTCGAGCGGCGATCCGATCTACTGGCTCACGAGCTTCGAGAGTGACGACGGCATCTCGATAGCCACCCGCGCCATGCGGCTGTTCCCCACCGCCGCGGCCGCGCAAGAGCATCTTGAACTGCAGCACCGACTTCTCGCGATGTGCGACGGCTACGGGTATTCCGACGACGAACGGGGCTGGGTCAGCATCGTCACTCCGATGCCCGCGCTGGAGATTCCGCCCGTCGTCGCCGCTGTCGGCTGGACAGAATCGCTCGACGGTTTCGGGCGCTACTACGTGGTCGACGTGCTGCGCTCGAATGTCGTGGTGCGCCTTCTCGTCTGGACCAACAACTCGATCACGGAGGAGTCGTTTCGAACGCTGGCCACCACGATGGCCGTCGACATGTCGGAATGGCCGGAAGTGGCGGGTGGACTGGGGTTCATCGATGGGCCGGGCCAGCCTGAGACAGGTTTCCAGCCCGAGACTGGCGGCACGCAGGAACCGCGCTTGGCGTGCACCGGCGACTGCTTCACGGCCGAGCAGGCGCTGTCGCTGGCTCCCAGCACGGCCGACCTCGCGGCACTAGGCCTCACTGCCGTCGGCCCCGCGGGCCCTGTGGCGACGGAGGCCGGACCAGCGCTCGATGCCAGACAGCTCATCGAGACCTCGAACGCGCAGTGCCGCTTCGCGCTCGGGGTGGAGCCGGTCGTGCGGGGAAATCCACGAGTCGACTCGGGCTCGCGCATCGACGAGCTCGTCGATCTCGGCAGGTACGAGCGCTCGGGAACGAGCATGCGCGTCGTCGCGCGTGTGTTCGAGAACCCAGGCAGGGCAGAGGCCTACGCGGCCGCGGCTCAGTATGCGCTGAGTCTCTGCTCGCGTCAGCTGATCGTCACCCCGCAAGGCGACGTCGAGGTGACGATGCTTCCGGCTCAGATCACGGGCTATGACTCGATCGACGACCCCATCGTGCCGAACAGGCCGACGACGCACTTCGGCTGGCAGCATGACGGCGGTCGCACCGACCGGGGGCACGACCTACAGCACGGCAACCTTGTCGTGCGGGTCGTCATCGAGTCGAACGGGTCAGACTCTCTCGATGAGCAAGAGATCGCTGGCCTGCTGCTGCCCCTGATCAAGCGGCTCGAAGCTCTCGAACCTTAGGCAGAGCATCCCGGAAAACCACGAAGGCGACCATCCGACTTCTCGGCTACGGCTTTCGGAGAAGACGCTCGCACTGTCTCTCGAACGACGCGATCAGCAGCTCGTCAAGGCAGCCACTCGGCTCGACAGCACGCCGGTGCCGCCGAGGAGCGTGACCTGGGCGGGATCGAGCCCCGAGGGCCCGAGTTCGCTCAGCACCTCCGCAGGCACGCACGTCGGGGGTACCAGGAACAACGCCGCGTTTCGCGCTCCTGCAAGGGCAGCCCCTGCGAGTGCGTCGGCGAATCCTGTTCCTGTCGCGAAATATGCCGTACCGGAGGTCTTGGATCCGGTTCCGTTGATCAAGAGGGATGTCGCGTAGCGATCGGCCCCGCCCAACCGCGTCACCGAAGTCGGCCCAAATGCAGTCTGCAACTGGGTGGCGATACCTGCCGAGACTGATCCCGTGCCACCAGCGATGATGAACTCGGTCGCGCCGCTCGAGGTCAACCATGAGAGTTGAGTGGTCGAGAGACTGGAGGCGTTGCCGTCAACGAGCACGACAGGCCAGTCCAGTCCGCCTGCCGATGCTGCCGCTGCCAGGGCATCGGCATAGTTGCGGCCCGTCGCAATGAACGCGCCATCGAAACCCGTCGGGAACGCATCATCGACGAGCAGTCTGGCGGTCGCGTAGCGATCAGCACCACCCATGCGGCGCACTACGGGCGCGAGCGCCTCGAGCTGAGTCTGCACGGTAGCGGAGACGACGCCTGTTCCGCCAGCAATCACGATCTGGCCGGGTTGGAACCGCTGAATCTCTGCGATCACCGCAGGCGGGAGGGAGTTCGAAGGGGTCAAGAGCAACGGACTATTGAACTTCGCCGCGAGCGCGGCGGCGGCCAGGGCATCCGGATAATTGGTCCCGCCGGCGATGTACAAGATGGCTCCCGGGTCACCGTTCGCTGTGGTGAACTCGCCCGATATCGCCACTGCGGTCGCGTATCGATCGTCGCCCGACAGGCGACCAACCGTGATCGGACCGAGCACCGACATCTCTGCGGCAACCGACTCCGACTGGTTGTTGGAGAGCACGATGTTCTGCGCGCCCGGCTCATTCTTGGCCTGCGAGTGATACATCGTGCGGTAATCCGTTGCGCCGATGTCGAAGTAGCGGAGCCGGTACTGACCGGGCTGAAGGTTCTCGATGCTCCACTCACCTGTCGCGTCCAGCGCCACGAACACGCTGCTGCTGTACAGCCAAGTGCCGAAGCCGTTGTTCGCGAGGATGTCGACGAGGAGGTACCAGTTGTCGCTGGGACCGTTCTCGCCGGTGACGGTGCCGCTGATCGTCACTCCCGTTACGACTTCGATGTCGTCTAACGTCTCGGTTGCGCTCTCCGCGACAGGAAAGGTTTCGGACGATTGGCGTGTGGGCTTGTAGTCCCAGCAGACGTCGGCGTGGACGGGGCTCGCCACATCGCCATCGACGCAGACCTTGTAGTCACCCGCCGCAAGGCCGACGAACTCGTAGGCGCCGAATTCGTTGGTCACCGCCGTGTCGACCGACTCATTGGTCGAATCGAACAGCGTGACAGTCGAATTCAGCACCGGGGCACCACCGGGAAAGAAGGTCACAACGCCCTGGACGACGGCGTCATCGACGGCCTGCGCAGGTGCTGCCGGAATCAGCAGTGCTGCTCCGGCCACGACGCTCGTCGCAAACCCGGCCCAGCGGGATCGCCTCTTCCTCGATGTCGCGTGCACGGCGGGCGTCGTCAGTCTCGTCATCGTCAGCTTCTCTCATCGGGATGTGAGGCCGACTCTAGGTCTGGCCCACCATCGAGCACCATCGCCAAATTTGCCTAGAGGGATCGCCGCAGTTCTGGCTCGATGAGCGGCCACAGACCACGAAGGCCGCCACCCGATTGTTCGGAGGCGGCCTTCGCAGAAGAAGTTCGCGGTGTCGATCGACGACGCGCTAACGCACAGGGTTAGCGGCGCAGTCCCAGTCGCTCGATCAGCGAGCGGTAGCGCTCGATGTCGATATCGGCCAGGTAGCCCAGCAGACGGCGACGCTGCCCGACGAGCAGCAGCAGGCCACGACGTGAGTGGTGGTCGTGCTTGTGCTCTTTCAGGTGCTCGGTGAGGTCTTTGATGCGACGCGTGAGCATCGCCACCTGAACCTCAGGGGAGCCCGTGTCACCGGGGTGGGTTGCGTATTCGTCGATGATCGCCTTCTTGACGTCTGATTCCAGTGCCATAGAGGGACCCCCTTCTGTGCTCGTTGCGCGGTGCCCGCAGCAGGATGCTCGAGCTCTCTTTATCCGCGGCCGTTAGACGGCAACCTTCAAATGCTACCAGGGGCTCGAACTGGCTGGAGCCGCGGGACCTTCGTCCTGACTGTGCTCCCGGCGCTCGCGAGATCGACGAACCCCCCGCAGACTGGCCTCATGCTGCTGCCCGCGATCATCCTCATCACTCTGGCCCTCGTCTTCTACACGATCGGCGTCTGGGCCGAGCGCGCCCAGAAAGTGCTCAAGCCCTGGCACACCGTCTTCTTCGGGCTGGGGCTCGCGGCCGACGCGAGCGGCACCTACCTCATGAGCCTCATCGCCGACGCGAACAGGGCGGCGGGGGTCGAGCCCAGCATCCTGAACCAGGTCATGGCCGTCAGCGGACTCGTGGCACTCATTCTCATGGCGGTGCACTTCGCGTGGGCGGTCGTCGTTCTCGTGCGCGGTCGTGAGGCCGAGCTGCACCGCTTTCACCGCTTCTCGGTGATCGTGTGGGCGATCTGGCTCGTGCCCTACATCACCGGTGCACTCGGTTCGAGTCTGGGCTGAACGCGATGACCACCCCGCCCCTCACCTATTCGGTCACGGCCCGCGCAGATGCTGACGGCGGCATGCTGCGCGCGGTGGGCGACGACCTCGCCCTTGAGACTCGATGGCAGCCGGATGCTCCCTCGACGCATCCCGGCCCCGCCGAGTTGCTCGCCGCAGCCTTCGCCGCCTGCCTGCTCAAGAACGTCGCGCGCTCGAGCGTGATGCTGCCGTTCGCCTACGAGAGTGCCAACGTGACGGTGACGATGCATCGACAGGATGCTCCCCCGCGGTTCACCGCGATCGAGTACTCGCTGCACCTCGTCTCGGCCGAGCCCGCGCACCGCGTCGAGCTGCTGCACCGCAACCTGCAGAAGTTCGGGACGGTCTACAACACGCTCGCCGCCGTGTGCGACGTCTCGGGTGATGTGACGACGAGCCCGCCCTCCTTGTGATCAGTCGGCTGTGAGCACGACCTTGCCGCGCAGGTGGCCCGCTTCGAGAAACTCGAAGGCTGCGCGCACCTCGCTGAGGGGGAAGGTCGCCGCGATCGGAACGTCGAGAGCGCCGTCGGCGACGAGGGCTGCGAGGGCATCCAGCGTGGGCGGATGCACAGCGCCACGCCCCACATTGCGCACCCCGTAGACGGTCGCATCAGTCGCGATGGTGTTGATGCGCTCCGACGGCACGTCGAGGGCGAGTGCTGCCTCGATCGTCTCGGGTCCGTGCTGGTCGAACACCGCGGTGATGCCCTCGGGTGCCGCGGCGGCGAGGCGATCGGCGAGTCCGTTGCCGTAGAGCACCGGCTCGACGCCGCGCGACTGCAGCCACTCGTGGTTCGCGGCGCTCGCCGTGCCGATCACGCGGATGCCGCGCAGGGCGGCGAGCTGTGCCAGCATGCCGCCGACGCCGCCCGCCGCGGCACTGACGACGATCACGTCGCCGGCCCGCAGCTGCTGCGACTCGAGGGCATCCCACGCGGTCTGGCCCGCGAGGGCGAGCCCGGCGGCGACCTCGAGCGGCACCGCCTCGGGCACGCGCGCGATCACCGTCGCCGGAGCGACCACGTAGTCGGCAAACGCACCCTGCGGAATCGAACCGAAGACGGCATCGCCCACCGAGAAGTCGCCGATGTCGCTGCCGAGCTGCTCGATCACGCCCGAGAATTCTCGACCCACCCAGACCGGCAACGGAAGCTGCATGCGCGATCGACCGGCTCGCAGCTTGGCGTCGACGGGGTTCAGGCCCGCGGCGACGAAGCGCACCACAACCTCACCGTTACCGGGTGCGCCTACCGGGCGTTCGGCGAACTGCAGCACCTCGGTGCCGCCGTGCTCGTGGTAGACGATGGCCCGGCCTTGCAGTGGTGCGGAGATCATGGCGTCAGCGTATCGAGACGACGGTGATCGACGTGTTCAGGACCTTCGGCCCTACTCTGCCCCGCCCTCTTGCCACTGAGATGGAGGACATCATCGGCGGCGTTGACGAGAAGGGCGGAATCATGGTCATGGGATTCGGAGGCATCGTCGAACTGAGCCCGTCGGCCTGCTGGCAACTGCTGCGCGAGAACACGCTCGGACGCATAGCGGTGACGGCCGCGGGCACGGTCGACATCTTTCCGATCAACTACGCGGTCGACGACGAGACCATCGTGTTTCGCACCGCGCCGGGTACGAAGCTGCTCGAACTCGCCATCAACGACCGCGTCGCGTTCGAGATCGATCACCACGACGAGCACGAGGCATGGAGCATTGTGGTCAAGGGCATCGCCGAGCGCATGGAGCGGCAGAGCGAGATGGATGCGGCAGAAGAACTGGGCCTCGCACCGTGGATTCCGACCCTCAAGTACCGCTGGGTGCGCATTCACCCCACCGAGGTCACCGGCCGCCGATTCGCTCTAGGGCCCGAGCCCGCGCGCGTCTAGGCTGACCTCGAGGCAGGGCGGCAGGCTCTGCCCACCACACTCGAAAGCAGGAAGAACCATGGCGTCATCCACTTCTGCCCCCTCGCCGCTCGCGCTCGAGCGCGGTTTCGTCATCGCCTCGGCGATCACGGCCATCGTGCTCGGCATCGTTGCACTCATCTGGCCCGGGGCTACTCTGCTCACCGTCGCGCTGCTGTTCGGCGCGTTCCTCGTCGTGAGCGGCATCTTCCGGCTCGTCATCGCCTTCACGAGCGACAACCTCGGCACGGGGCTGCGCTGGCTCGTCGGCATTCTCGGCGCCCTCGTCGTGGTCGCGGGCGTGTTCGCTCTCGCGAATCCGCTGCTCTCGCTCGAGATTCTCGCTTACGTCATCGCCTTCGGCTGGATCTTCGACGGTGTCGCCGCGATCGCCGCCGGCGTGCGCGGCGAGTCGGCGACGCCGCGCTGGCTCGCCATCGTCTCGGGTGTCATCTCGATCATCGCCGGTGGCGTCATGCTCTTCCTGCCCGCTCTCGGAATCGCCACGCTCGTACTCGTCGGCGGCTGGATCCTCATCGCGATCGGCATTGCGACGTTCTTCTCGCTGCCGTCGAAGAAAGCTCCTGCCGCGACGACTCCGGTCGAGACGTCGAACGCCTAGCTCGAACTCGAGTCGCTAGACGTCGAGGGCCCCGCGCACGATGGAGTCTCCTGAGTGCGTGGGGTCTCCATCCACCGGCTCGGCGCTGATGTCGACCACCGAGTAGCGATCGAGATCGACCGACGCGGGAATCAAGAATTCTCCGGTCGGGCCCGACAGCAGACCAAGGCTGATGAGGCCGTCGACGTTCTCCGTCAGCAGCCAGACCTCGCGCACGAGCGTGTCGTCGACCTCGGCATCGAGCGCGACTCTCATCACGCGCTGGCCGTCGACGAGCTCAGCCACCGTCGCCTGGCCGCTCGACCCCGACCACGCCGGAAGCGCGTCGAGCTGCGCGGCAGCGAGCGTGACGCCCATGTCTCGCGGGGCTCCCGCGCTCCACGTCACCACGAGTGCGGCGACGAGAGCGGCCGCGGCAGCTGAGGCAAGAACCGGGGCGATGAAGCGCCGGATGCCCGCACGGCGCTCGCGCACCGCATCAAGCCGTACGGGCTCGGCGAGAGCGGGTGCCGCACCGTCGGTCTGCGCCGTCATCACTGCGGCCGTCGTCACTGTGCCGCGGGGCGGCACGAGGTCGGGCGAGAGGGCGAGCTCTGCGCGAATCGACCGCCAGACATGCGCTGGCGCGGCGTGCAGTTCGTTCTCACCGACAGTCGATCGGGCCACCGAGACCGTCGAGCGCAGGGCGTCGATCTCGCGTCGGCACGACTCGCACGAGGCGAGGTGGCCCGCGCGACGATCGTCGGGCATCGGTTCGCCGAGCGCGGCGAGTGCCGCCGTATCAGCATCAAGATGCGGGTCCATGGCTCACCTCCAGTCTGTTTCTCAGTCTGCTCAGACTTCGTCTGATGTGCGATTTCACGGTGCCGACCGGCATGTCGAGCCGTTCGGCAATCTGCGTGTGGGTCAAGTCGTCATAGAACGCGAGGTGCACGACCGTGCGCGGCACCGGGTCGAGCTGAGCGATCTCGTCAGCGATGAGCAACCGGTCGGCCAGGTCGACCTCGGCGCTCGGTGCGACCTCGTCAGGGGCGACTGCCGCAGCCTGCGCGGTCAACTGCCGTTCGCGCGTGCGCGCCTGGTGAGCATCCGCCACCATGTTGCGAGTGATGCCGACCAGCCACGCAGAGATCGACGCGCGTTCGGGATCGAAGCGCTCGCGACCGCGCCATGCCGCCACGAAGACCTTCTGCGTCACGTCTTCAGCGTCGGTGGCGTGACCCAGTGACCGCAGCGCCAAGGAGTACACCAGCGACGACCACTCACCGTAGATCGCCGCGAGGGCGGTCTCGTCGCCGTCGGCGAACCGACGACCTAGCTCGGTCGCGTCGTCGATAGTCGTAGACACCGGTGATGACCGCCCTCGGCTCGATGACCCCCGGATGCTCCCTGCATCCGTCGGCGCCATCGTAGCTGTCGAGGCTGTCATGTCACCTTCTCGGCCGTCACGATGTAGTTGTCGTCATAGCTGCCCACCCGCGGGTCGTACTCTCCCCCGCAGGTGATGAGAATGAGTCGCGGATCGCCTGCTGTGGAGAAGTAGGTCGCCCACGGCACCACGCCCTTGTCGAGACGTTCCACCGACACGACGCGGTACACGTGCACCTCACCCGATGCGTCGATGATTGACGCCTCGGTTCCGACGTCGAGCGACCTCAGGCGGGAGAAGGGACCGAGCCCCTCGCCGATGGCGTCGACGTGCGCGGCCAGCACCGTGGCTCCGGCCGGGCTGTTCGGGGCTGCAGCGTACTCGTACCAGCCGGCCCGGAAAGGGCTGACCGGCAGGCTCATGTCGCCGTTGGGCTCCAGCCCTTTGGTGTCGACCCGCATGTCGAGATCGATAGCCCCGACGATCAATCTCGTCGGAGCAGACTTGACCGTGGTCAGTAGCTCAGAGCTCGACACGAACTCGTCGGTGCGAGAGGTGCGGAAGGGATCGAATTCGGCCGACCCGCGTTCGCGCTCGAGAGGCTCTGCGGGGGCACTGCACCCGGTAACGAGCAGCAGGCCGACGAAGGCCAGAACTACCGCCTTCGTCGACCTGCTGCTCATGATGATTCGCGTCACGCTTTCGCGATCAGCGCTGCTCTGCCGTCATGCGGCGGGCGACGATGACGCCACCCGCGATCAGCAGGGCGAGAAGAGCCGCACCGCCAGCGATCAGGCCGGTCGAGCCAGCACCGTTCTCAGCAGCCAGACCCGCGGAGCCCGCGGGAACGCCGGCCGGCGAGTCAGCGATGGTGAACAGCACGACGCCGAAGCTGTCGTCGCTCTGCGGGCCGAAGGCGTGGATGAAGTAGTGCGTGCCCGCCGCCAGAGCCGTGTCGGGCAGGTCGATGGCGACCGAGTCATCCGCGGCCACCTGCACCTGGATGTCGTAGGTGCCAGCAGGAACCGACGTGGTGCCGGCCTGCGTGTTGGTGACACCAGCGAACAGGACCGTGTCGGGCAGGGCGACGACGTTCACAGCCGGCGCGTTGGCGGTGTGGCGAACCGTGACGCTCGCGTTGCCCGCACCGACCGAGCTCAGGTCGTTCACGAACGGCGTGAGGATGGGGTCACCCGAGGTGTTGGGGTGAGCCACGAGGCTGTACGAGGTGGCCGCGGCCACATCGACACCGCCGGCACCCGTGCCGAAGAGTCCGTCACCGGGAGTGATGGTGGTGTCGGCCGAGTCGGCGGCGATGTCGATCACGTAGTTGCCAGCCGGCACGTCGACCAGCGGCTCGACGTCACCGGGCGCGAACGCGTCGATGGCGAGGTCGCCGTTGATGAAGACGTCGACGGTCACGCCGGGGAAAGCGTGCACGACCCAGACATCGGCCGTGGTGCTGCTGAGGGCGTTCGCCGGAGCGGCGACGCCGACGGTGGCGAGGGCGGCGACGCCCAGCCCCGCGAGAATACGGTTGCGCATGGTTCCTCCTTGGTAGGTCTCCCGAGGGAGTGATCCCCTCTCGGGGCGTCAGGCGGAAGTGCCTTCACTCACTACTTCTGGCCGGGAGGCCGATTCGGATGCGCTGCAACCTGGCAGAAGCCTGGCAGCTTGCCGAGTCGAAGCTGGTGACGTCAGACGAGCACGAGGTTGAGGCCGCCGACCGTGACGACGAGACCCGCGACCCAGAGCACGAGATTGACACCGCCGGCGGCGAGCCCCGCCACGGCGAGCGGACGACCGTGGGTGATGCCGTTGGCGGTCTCGCGGATGCCGCGAACGCCCATGATCGCGCACACCGTCAGCAGGGCCGCGTTGCCGACGAAGACGAGCGCGAGCACGGTGAGCACCGGCGCCCACGCACCTTGCACATCACCTGCCTCGATGCGCGCGAGTGCGGCGACGCCGAGTTGCGACGACACCAGGTTGCCCACTATCGAGACCGCAAGCGGCGCAACGCCGACCACGAGCGCCCAGGTCGCCGCTGTACTGCGGGTCAGCACCCGCGCGCTGCGGCGCTGCGGTTCGATGCGGGCGGGCACCACAGACTGCGCAGGCTCGGGCTCAACGGTCGGCAGCGCAACAGGCTCGACCGGCATCGTCGCTCGAGCATCCACGCTCTCGAACTGCACGGCGGCGCCGCACCGAGTGCAGAATCGTGCCCCCTCGCGCAACGGAGCAGTGCAGGCAGCGCAAGTCGGCATCGTGTGCGTCACCCTTCGCGGTTCGCGTCACGCCGCGGCGATCAGTGGTGGGCCGCCCGTCGGTATGCAGGTCGGTCGCTGGCCAGGGTAGCAAGGGCGCGCACCGCGCGGTCTCCCCCCATCGGGGGCTGTGTCTTCGACGAGTTGCTGCCGGGTCTTGCCAAACCGAAACCGCGAGGCGCACACTGGTGTCAGGTCAACTCGCCGCCCAGGTGCGCCGGAGGCATCGCCCCGCCACTGGGCGGCGAGTCTGTTCTGGGGCGGCGCTCGCTGCCATGGCAGGCTGAGCGGGTGGACCGCACGATCGACTACACGCCGCTCTTCGTGCCCGTCGCGCGCGACGAGGTCGTGCAGTTTCGTACTGATGCGACGCGCGTGTCGGCGGTGGGATCAGCCGAGCAAGTGAGGGCCATCATCACCTGGATTCTCGGTGTGGTCATCGCCTTCACGATGGTCATCACCGTGCTCGTCCCGATGCTGGTCGCGCTCGGAACGCTTGCTACAGGATCCGGCGACCTCGTCGACGTCGTGCTGCTGATTCCCGGCATCGCGATCTTCGCCATCGGCGCAGTACTGGGCGTGCGAGCGTTACGGCGCTCACGCGGTGTCTGGGAGCAGCGCCTGCGCATGACCCGGTTCGCCCTCGCGAACGGTCTCGTCTATGAACCGCGAAGCCCCGCGCCCTCCTACCCCGGGGCGATCTTCGGGCTCGGATCGTCGCGTGCCGTCACCGACCACTTCCGCACCGCAGAAGGGCGGTTCATCGACTTCGGCACCTATAGCTATGTCACGGGCAGCGGTAAGAACCGAACGACCCACCGCTGGGGGTTCTTGGCGATGCAGCTCGACCGGGCCCTGCCGCACATGGTGCTCGATTCGCGCGCGAACAACGGCCTCTTCGGCAGCACCACCCTTCCCACGACCTTCCGCCGTGATCAGGTGCTCTCGCTCGAGGGCGACTTCGACCGCTACTTCACCCTCTATTGCCCGCGCGAGTACGAGCGCGATGCACTCTATGTCTTCACCCCTGACCTGATGGCACTCGCCATCGACGAAGCGGCGCCCTTCGACCTCGAAATCGTCGACGAATGGCTCTTCGTCTACTCGACGGCGCCCTTTCCGCTCGCCGATGCCGCGACGTATCAGCGGTTGCTGCGCATCGTGTCGACGGTCGGCGCGAAAGCTCTGTCGCAGACCGACCGCTACGTCGACGAGCGCATCGGTGAGTTCTCGGCGAACCTCGTCGCCCCGCGCGGGCGTCGTCTCGAGCGCGGTTTTCCGTGGGGCGTCGTCGCCGTGGGTGCTGTGGTCGTGGTCTTCTGGGTGGGGCAGTTCGCCCTGCGTTCCGTTTTCTGATGACGGAGCACGCCGGTGCTTACGCCGTCGGCGCCGGACCCCGGAGCGTATGCCGCGATGCAGCGACTCTCTGCAGAAGCACTGCCTCGTCTGACTGGGAACCGATCGAGTCGCGGTCGCCGAGAATGCGCTGGCGTGCGTAGGCGAGACTCGTCGCATCACGAATGAAGTCGCGCATGACGGGCGCCACACCGTGAGCCTTCGCCCAGCGCTTCGCATCGCGACGGCCTGTCGGGCTCGAGAGCATGGCCACTTCTTGCTCGTGGAACCAACCGACCGCGGCATACTCGCCCAGTCGTTCGCGGATGATGCGCTGCTCTTGGCGCCTCAACTGAGACACGAGCCAGACAGCGACCACGAACAGCGGCACCTGCACGAGCAGGTAGTACCCGTAGAAGTCACTGATGAAGAAGAGCACGCCGTTCCAGAAGGCGTGCAGTAGCACCGCCGGAATCAGGCCGATGCCGAACGCGACCACCCCGCGCCACCGACCGGGCCTCTGCGCCGCGAACCCGATGGCGGCACCGATGAAGGCCGTGAACATGACGTGCGCGAAGGGTGACATGAGGCCGCGGATGAAGAAGACCTCGACCGTGCTCGCTCCGCCGGCAGCGAGCTCGCTGCCGAAGTAGAGAATGTTTTCGGTGAAGGCGAACCCGCCCGCCACCCAGGCGCTGTAGACGATGCCGTCGACGGGGCCGTCGAAGTGCCGTCGCACGGCGAAGAAGAGCAGCAGCACGCCGAGGCCCTTACCCACCTCTTCGACGATGGGGGCCTGAATCGCGGCGCCAAAGAACTCGGCACCGAAGTCGCCGAGGCCCGCTGCTGCGATGACGTTCTGAATCTCAGCATCCACCGCAAGTGCGATGAATACGCTCATGCCCGCGCCCCACAGAAAAGCGAAAACAAGGGCACCGCGCGGTTCGGGCTCCCATCGGTCGATCCAGCGGATGCCCCAGAACACGATGCCGAGCGGCACGAGAGCGAGCACGCCACCGATGATGACGCCGGCTGCCCCCAGGCCGACGAACAGATAGGCGAGTACGAAAAGCAGCGATAGCGCCACGATGATGTAGCCGATGACGGATGCGACCACGAGACCAGGGCTCGCGCGTCGCGTCGTCGGCAGGCCCGCCTGCGCGGTCTGGGTCTCGAGCCGCACCTCGTTCGGGGCGGCATGCAGGGCGGGCGCGCTCGATACCCCGGTTGCCGTGGCGCTGTAGTCGGGAGTAGCGCTCGACGGCGTAGCGCCTGAAGGGTCGGTCATGGGTGAAACTGTAGTGCTCGGGCTGCCGTTCGGGTCAGCGCAGCAATGTCTGATTTCCGCTGGCGTGTCGGCTCGGCGCCTGACACGCTGGCCGCATGGGCCTCGATCACGACCGCTGCTACCGCGCGCTGTCGGCGCGTGACGCCCGCTTCGACGGCCAGTTCATCGCCGGTGTGCACTCCACGGGCATCTACTGTCGCCCGAGCTGCCCCGCCGCGACACCGCGACCCCACAATGTGCGGTTCTACCCGACCGCGGCTGCGGCGCATGAAGCAGGCTTGCGGGCCTGCAAGCGGTGTCAGCCCGATGCGCTGCCCGGGAATCCTGATTGGAACCTCCGCGACGACCTGGCCGGGCGCGCCATGCGCCTCATTCTCGACGGAGTAGTGGAGCGCGAGGGTGTGGCTGGCCTGGCTTCACAGCTCGGCTACAGCAGCCGACACCTGGCACGAGTTCTCGCTGACGAGCTCGGCGCTGGCCCACTGGCTCTCGCCCGAGCGCATCGCGCCGAGTCGGCACGAGCACTGCTCGCCGCGACCGACCTGCCGGTGTCGCACGTCGCGTTCGCTGCCGGGTTCGCGAGCATAAGACAGTTCAACGACACGATGCGCGAGGTCTACGACCTGACGCCCAGCGAGCTGCGCACTCTGGCGCGCCGAAGTCGACAGGGCCGTCGAACGGGGCCGAGCATCGAGGGCACGACGGTGTCGGTGCGCCTGGCAGCACGGCCTCCGTTCGATGGCGAGGGAGTGCTGCGCTACTTCGCCGATCACGCGATCACCGGCGTCGAGCGCATCAACCTCGACGAGGGCAGCATCGAGCGGCTGCTGCCCTTGCCCGGGGGCGAGGCGTTCGTGCGCGTCGTGCTCGATCGTTCACGACCCGGCGTGCGAGTGAGTGCCCGGCTCGCGACGCTCAGCGACCTGCAGCCACTCACCGCCCGCGTGCGACGGTGGTTCGACCTCGATGCAGACTCGCCCGCGATCGATGAGCAGTTGCGCGAGCATGCGCTGTTGGCACCCCTCGTGCATGCCGCGCCGGGCATCCGGATTCCTGGCTCAGTCGATGCCTCAGAGACCCTGCTGCGCACGATGGTCGGTCAGCAGATCTCGCTTGCCGCCGCGCGCACGGTGCTCGGTCGGCTGGCTGCCGAGTTGGATGCCGCGTCGCGGGCGGTGCGCCCCCCGGAAGGCTTGACGAGTTTCCCCTCCCCCGCCGTCGTGGCCGAGCACGGACTCTCGGTGCTGCGAGGGCCGCGCACCCGGGTGCTGGCGATTCACCGTGCAGCCAGCGCTCTTGCCTCGGGCGAGCTGCGCCTCGACGTAGGACTGACGTCAGGCGAACTGCGATCGAGGCTCGTCGACCTCGACGGGGTGGGACCGTGGACGGCCGACTACGTCACGATGCGCGTGCTCGGATCACCCGACCTGCTACTCAGCACCGACCTCGTGCTCTTGCGCACGCTGCGGGCGCGCCGAGCGGCACAGAGCGCGCGCGAGGCGGCTCGACTGGGCGAGCAGTGGGCACCGTGGCGGTCGTACGCAACGCTGCATCTCTGGCGCGCGGCACCCCCAGCACTCAGTTCTCGGGCGCGACCATCGGCAACGGAATCGCCCCTGTTGCCGGCACGACACCGCTGAGGCGCTCAGGCGAGAGCAGTTTGGCGATCTCTGCCTCGGTCATGAGGCCTCGCTCGATCACGAGCTGGCGCACGGGCACCTTCGTCGACAGCGCCTCGTAGGCGAGAGCAGCCGACTCTTGATAGCCGAGATAGGGGGTCAACGCGGTCACGACGCCGACACTAGCTTCGACCATCTCGGCCAGCCGCTCTTCGTTGGCGGTGATGCCGTCGATGCAGTTGATGCGCAGGGTTCGGCAGGCATTCGACATCCATGCCAACGACTGCATGATGCTCGTCGCGATGACGGGCTCGAAGGCGTTGAGCTGCAACTGACCGCCCTCGACCGCGGCCGTGACCGTCGCGTCGGCGCCGATGATCGAGAACGCGACCTGGTTGACCACTTCAGGAATCACTGGGTTGACCTTGCCGGGCATGATCGAGCTGCCCGCTTGCCGCGGCGGCAGATTGATCTCGCCGAAGCCTGCCTGCGGCCCGCTCGAGAGCAACCGCAGATCGTTGCAGATCTTCGAGAGCTTCACGGCCGCCCGCTTGAGCGTGCCCGACACCGTCATGAAGATGCCGGTGTCGCTCGTCGCCTCGATGAGGTCGGGCGAGGTGACCATCGCGTGACCCGAGATCTCACTGAGGTGGCGCCGCACCGCCTCGGCGTAGCGCGGGTCGGCGGTGATGCCCGTGCCGATCGCCGTCGCCCCCATGTTGATCTCGTTGAGCCACGGAATGATCTCGCTCAGCCGCTCTTGGTCTTCGCCGAGTGTCGTCGCGAACCCACGAAACTCTTGCCCCAGAGTCATCGGCACGGCGTCTTGCATTTGCGTGCGCCCGACCTTCAGAATCTGCGCGAACTCTTGCCCCTTCGCTGCGAACGAGTCGATGAGAAGGCGGTGCTCGGCGAGCAGGCTCTCGAGGCTGAACACCATAGCGAGCTTGATGGCGGTCGGGTACACGTCGTTCGTCGACTGGCTGCGGTTGACGTGGTCGTTCGGATGGAAGTTCGCGTAGTCGCCCTTCTGCTCGCCCATGAGCTCGAGGCAGCGGTTGGCAATGATCTCGTTTGTGCACATGTTCGTGCTCGTGCCCGCGCCGCCCTGCAGCACGCCGAGTACGAACTGGTCGTGCAAGTGCCCGTCGATGATCTCGCTGCAGACCTGATCGATGAGGTCGGCGCGCTCGGCGCGCAACACTCCGATCTCTTTGTTGGCCCGCGCTGCCGCCTGCTTGACCATCGCGAGGGCGACGATCAAGTTCGGGTGGTTCGAGAGAGCGCGTCGCGTGATCGGAAAGTTCTCGAGAGCGCGCGCGGTGTGGATGCCCCAATAGGCGTCGGCAGGAATGGGCATCTCACCGAGACTGTCGCGCTCGATGCGCATCATTCGAGGCGCCTCGGGGTCTTCGTCGAGACCCGGTCGGTAGACCGGAACGCCGTCGTCGCTGGTCATGAAGCTCGGGCCCGGGCCGGTGGTGCGCACCATGCTGAATGTCCTCTTCCTTGAGGGTCGATGTCGTGGCGGTGGCGCGCCCAGCCTAGCGGCGTCGGTCGAAGCTCGGCGCGCTCACGCGCGGGGCGCGGCCAGATGCAGGCGCGACGTCGCGAGTCGGTCGGCGACGGGGGTGTGCGAGATCACGATGATCGCGCGATCCGGAGCGGCGGCGGCGCCGAGCAGCTCGTCGAGCAGCGATTCGGCGCGATCAGGATCGACGTTCGCGGTCGGCTCATCGAGCACGAGCACGGGCGCATCGGTCAGCAGAGCGCGAGCCAGGGCAATGCGCTGCGCCTCGCCGCCACTCACGAGCCGGCCCCGTTCGCCGACCAGCGCATCCAAACCCCCTCGGGCGTGGCACCACTCACCCAGCCCCACGCGCTCGAGCACACCGAGCAGTTCGTCGTCGGTGGCGGTATCGCGCGCGAACAGCAGATTCTGGCGAATGCCGTCATCGAACAAGTGCGGGCTCTGCTCGCACAGCACGACGTGCCGACGCACGTCGTCCGGGTGCATCGTGCGCGCATCGATCCCGCCGAGCAGGTATTCGCCCTCGTGGTCGAGAAAGCGCACGAGCACGTGCGCGAGGGTCGTCTTGCCCACTCCGCTCGATCCTTCGACGACAAGCCGGTCACCCGGCCTGAGGTCGAGATCGACCTCAGAGAGCGCGGGGTGCGGCTCTCCCGGCCAGCGCGCCGTGACTCCGCGCAGTCGAACACTGAGCGGCCCCTCGGGAACGGCCGCCGGGTTCGTGGGCGCCGTCGGCAGTTCGGAGGGAGTGGTCGCCGGCACGACGGACGCGATGCGGTCGGCGCTCGCCCGCACTCGCCACCATGCAGAGAGGGCTGCGGGCAGCCCTGCCACCAGTTCGAACACCGCGAGCGGCACGAGCACGAGCAGCACGAACACGGGCGCCGTGATCGACCCGCTCGCGAACGCCGGCTCGGTGGCCACGAGCACCGCGAGAAGGGTCGCCCCGGCACCGAGGGTGAAGAGTGCCGCAACACTGCCTGCTGCGGCCGACTGACGCGTCTGCGCGCTACGAAGCTGGGCATCGAGTGCTGCGACACGCTCGCGGCGTTCGACATCGGCTCCGAATGCGCGCAAGGTTTCCCAGCGGGTCAGGTACTCGAGCACGGCGTCGGCGAGCTGACCGCGCAGCGGAGCGATGCGGGCGTCGGCGTCACGACTCAGCGCTGCCATCACCGCAGCCGCCGCGGCGGTCGTGATGGCAAGGCCCGCGAGCACGGCGAAACCCGCCGCCGGCGAGACCCACCAGATTCCGACGACGGCGAGTGAGCTGACCACGAGGGCGGTGACCATCGGCTGCAGCACTCGCAAGGGCAGATCTTGCAGGGCGTCGACGTCGCGCACGAGCGCGGTGAGCAGGTCGCCGCGACGCACCCCCTTCAGCCCATCAGGCGCGACGGGCAGAAGCCTGCGAAAGACGCTGACGCGCAAGGTGCCGAGCGCACGAAACGCTGCGTCGTGAGCGACGAGCCGCTCGAGGTACCGAAACACGGCGCGGCCGAGAGCGAAGGCGCGCACGCCGACGATCGCGAACCCGAGGAAGAGAATGGGCGGCTGCTCGGCCGCACGCGCGATGAGCCACGAACTCGTGGCAAGCAGGGCGACGGCCGAGCCGCTCGCGAGCACGCCCAGCGCAAGAGCCGGCCAGAAGGCGCGGATCGGCGGCAGGGATGCTCGCAGAACGGGCCGCCGCGTGGCGCGGTCGACCGTGCCCGCGCCGTCGCGCTCGACGCTCGCGCTCATCGTCGACCCCCGGCTGTGTCGAGTGGCTGCGGCACGGCGCCGACACTGCGGGCGTCGGCAACGGGCGGGTCGGAGGGTGCGCCGAAGGCGAGCACAGCATCCGCCGCCGCCATCACGGCACGGCGATGCGTGACCACCACGACGAGGCGGCCGTCGTCGGCGAGAGATCGCAGACCGGCGATGATGCGGGCCTCGGTCTCGGCGTCGAGAGCGGAGGTCGGCTCATCGAGCAGCACGACACGACTCGATCGGGCGACGGCGCGGTAGTGAGCCCGCGCGAGCGCGACGCGCTGCGCCTGACCGCCCGAAAGCCCCTCACCGGCCGCGCCGAGAACGGTATCGCGGGGCACATCGTCGGCGGCAGCCCACTGGAGCGACCGGTTCACGAGCTCAGCATCGACCGCCGGGGCACCCAGCGCGACGACACCGTCGAGTGACCCACTCGTGAGGTCGGGGCGCTGCCCGGCCCAGGCGATGCGCGATGCGCGATCGGCGGCCGCGACGAGCGCACCGTCGAACTCGATCTCACCCTCGGCATCGACGAGACCGAGTACAGCGCCGATCAGAGAGGTCTTGCCCGCACCGCTCGGCCCGGTGATCGCGAGTACCGTGCCGGGCATCCACTCGCCCGACAGCCGGTCGACGACCACCCGGTCGCCGCGACGAACAGTCAGGTCGCGAACCCGCAGTGCGGGGACCGTCGCATCAGCCGGCGGTCGCACCGTGACCAGCGTTTCCCCCGACGAGGAGGTCGACCCCTGAGCGGTGTCGAGAAGCGTGAGCACGTCGTCAGCCGCCGCGATCCCTTCGCTCGCCGCATGGAACTGAGCGCCGACCTGCCGCAGGGGCAGGTACGCCTCGGGAACGAGGATGAGCACGAAGAGGCCGAGGGCGAGCCCGATGTCGCCGTCGATGAGGCGGATACCCACCGACACGGCGACGAGCGCGACCGAGAGGCTCGCAGCAAGCTCGAGCGTGAAGCCCGAGAGAAACGACAGCCGCAGCACCGACATCGTGCGCCGCCGGTACCCTTCGGTGACCTCGGCGATGCGATCTGTCTGCCGGTGGTGACGGCCGAACACCATGAGCGTCGACAGACCCTGCACGACCTCGAGAAAGCCCTGCGCCAGGGCGCCGAGCTGCTGCCACTGGCGACGCTGCACCGCTTGCGTGGCCATGCCGATGAGCGCCATGAAGACCGGGATGATCGGCAGCGTCACGATCACCGTGATGCCGGTGACGAGATCGGCGAAAAGCAGTGCGAGCACGACGAGCGGAGTCGCGACGGCCGTGAGAATGAGCTGCGGCAGGTACTTGCCGATGTAGCCGTCCATCGCGTCGAGGCCCTGCCCGAGCAGAGTGGCAACTCGCGCGCTCGAGGTAGCGCCCAGCAAAGACTGACCTCCCGCATCCACCGCATTGATCACACGGCTGCGCAGCTGGCTCTTGACGATCGCCGCACCGCGCACGGCGAGCGCGTCGAGCAGCGCCTGCGTGGAGGCACGCACCACGATGCTGATGGCCGTCGCGATGATCGGCTGGCCCAGCTGCGCGACGGGTACGCCGTCGATGACGCCGACGATCGACTGCGCCGCGAACCAGCAGAACGCGATGATGCTGATCGTGTGCACCGCGGCAACGGCCGCGCCGGCCGCCAGCAGAGTGCGGGCGGCCGACGCGGTGCGCAGCAAGCGCGGGTCGAGCGGCTTCAGTGCGCTGCCGCCACGGGAATCGACGAGCGGGTGATCCGTCGACGGAATACCCAGTACGTGAAGCCTTGGTAGGCGAGCACGAGCGGCAGCATGATGACGGCCACCCAGGTCATCACCTCGAGAGTGTATTGCGAGCTCGAGGCGTTGGCGATCGTCAGGCTGTAGGCCGGATCGATCGTCGAGGGCATCACGTTCGGATACAGCGCGGCAAGGATGCTGCCGACCGCGAACGTGATCGTCGCGGCCATGAGGCCGAATGCCCACTTCTCAGCCCCGGCCCGATTGGCGATCCACGAGCCGATGAGGGCGACCGCGGCGGCGGCGGCGAGCGACACGAGCACCGGGAGGTGCGCCACGTCGAGATGCTGGATGACCGTCCAGACCAGGAACGACGCGGCGACCACGATCGTCACGAGGCCGGAGCGGACGGCAAGCGAGCGTGCTCGCTCCCGTAGCTCGCCGTCGGTCTTGAGAGCGACGAACTGCACCCCGTGCGTGAAGAAGAGCAGCAGGGTCGTGAGGCCGCCGAGCAACCCGTAGGGATTGAGCAGATCGAAGAGGGTTCCGACGTAGGTGCCGGTCTCGTCGATCGCGACGCCCTGGATGATGTTCGCGAACGCCACACCCCAGAGCAGGGCCGGAACCGCTGAACCGACGATGATCATCCAGTCGAACCAGCTCTTCCACTGCTCTGAGCGGCCGAGCCTGCGGTACTCGAACGAGACACCGCGTGCGATGAGCGCGAGCAGAATGAGCAGCAGGGCCAGGTAGAAGCCGTCGAACAAGGTCGCGTACCAGTACGGGAAGGCCGCGAACAACGACGCGCCGGCCACGATGAGCCACGTCTCGTTGAGATCCCACACCGGCCCGATCGTGTTGATCATGACGCGCTTGTCGGTGTCGTCCTTCGCGAGGAACGGCAAGGCCATTCCCACTCCGAAGTCGAAGCCGTCGAGCACGAAATAGCCGATGAAAAAGAACCCGACGATGAGGAACCAGAGCACTGCGAGATCCATGATGTGTGCTTCCTTGACTTGGTTAGTAGACGGTCGCGAGCTTGGCCGGATCGACGGTCGCGTCGCCGCTGCCGTCGTGCTCAGCGTCGTACTTGGCCCACTCGAGCGGGCCGTCGACGGCTGCGCGCACGATGAGCTTGAATTCGACGACCGCGAGCGCACCGTAGATGAGGGTGAAGGCGATCAACGAGATCAGCACTTCGAGCCCGGAGACTCCCGGCGACACTCCGTCCTCCGTGAGCATGAGGCCGAAGACGATCCAGGGCTGACGGCCCATCTCGGTGAAGATCCAGCCCATGAGGCTTGCGACGAGAGGCAGCGGTGCCGACCAGATCGCAACCTTCCACACCCAGTTGCGGGTGGGGGTGCGTCCGCCACGGGTTACCCACAGGCCGACGACCGAGATCAGGGCCGCGATGGCGCCAAGGCCGATCATCCAGCGGAAGCTCCAGTACGTCACCCAGATGATGGGCGTGTAGTTTCCGGGGCCGAACTCGGCTTCGTACTGTGCCTGCAGGTCGTTGATGCCCTCGACCGTGCCCATGAAGTCGTGGGTCGACAGGAACGAGAGCATGTAAGGAATGCGGATCGAGAAGAGTTCGCTCGAGCCATCCGGGGTTCCCCAGGTGAAGATCGAGAAGGATGCACCAGCGGTGGTCTGGTACAGCGCTTCCGCAGCGGCCATCTTCATCGGCTGGGTCTCGACCATGATCAGGCTCAGCTGGTCGCCGGTCAGCGCCACGCCGACAAAGGCGACGATGTTGACGATGAGGCCGAACCGCAGCGCGGTGCGCATCTCATCGAGGTATTGACCACGCGAGAGGTGGTAGGCGGCGACCGCCACCATGACGACCGCGGCGAACATCACCGAGGCGAAGATCGTGTGCGGAAACTGCGCGAGCGCGACAGGGTTGGTGAGCACCGCGCCGATGTCGGTCAATTCTGCGCGCCCGAGCTCTTCGTTGATCTCGAAGCCCACGGGGTTCTGCATGAAGGCGTTGGCCGCGAGGATGAAGTACGCCGACAGCGTCGTCGAGAGTGCCAGCAGCCAAATCACGGCGAGGTGGAGCTTTGCCGGAAGCTTGTCCCAGCCGAAGATCCACAACCCGATCATGCTCGCTTCGAGGAAAAACGCGAGCAGGCCCTCCATGGCGAGCGGGGCGCCGAACACGTCGCCGACAAAGCGCGAGTAGTCGCTCCAGTTCATGCCGAACTGGAACTCCTGCACGATGCCCGTCACGACACCCATGGCGAAGTTGATCAGAAAGATCTTGCCGAACAAGCGCGTGAGGTGCAGGTACTTCAAGTTCGCGGTGCGTACCCACGCGGTCTGGAACATGGCGACGAGGATCACCATGCCGATCGTGAGCGGCACGAACAGGAAGTGGTAGAGGGTCGTCAGACCGAACTGCCAACGGGCCAACAGGAGCGGATCGAGCCATTCGACCACGAGGGGGTCACCTGCCTTGCAGAAGAGGAGTGGAAGGCGGCAACTCGCCGCCGAATCGAGCCTAGAAAAGGCAGCGGTGCCGCACAGGGGCCGAAGGTCCCGACCTTGACAGAGTCGAGAGCAGACGCGAGCCTCTAGCGCACAGTGAGCCCGGCTAGGCTCGCGACGTGAACGAGTTGCTCGACGCGATCCTCGACCTCGTGCAGGGCGTCGACCCGGTGCTGCGCACGGCACTGGCAGGTCTCTTCATCATGCTCGAGACCACCATTTTGCTCGGCCTCATCGTGCCCGGCGACACCGTCGTGCTCGTCGCGAGTACCGCGGTCGACTCCCCCGCCGAGTACTGGGCGCTCGCCATCGTCGTCATCGTGGGCGCGCTCACCGGTGCCTCGCTCGGCTTCGCGATCGGGCGCTTTTTCGGGCCGCGGCTGCGTGCTTCTCGTCTCGGCGCCCGTATCGGCGAGAAGAATTGGCGCCGCGCCGAGAACTTCCTCGACCACCGGGGCGGCATCGCGGTATTCGTCTCACGGTTTCTGCCTGTGCTGCACTCCCTCACACCTCTCGTCGTCGGAATGAGCACGCTGCGCTACCGCACCTTCATGCTGTGGCTCACCCCCGCGTGCATCATCTGGTCGTTCGCCTACGTGTCGGTGGGCTCAGCAGCAGCCGAGGGCTATCGCAGCATCGCCGAGACCCTCGACTCTGCGGCGCTCATCTTCGTGGGCGTCATCGTCGGATTCTGGCTGCTTGTATTTGCGGTGAAGAAGCTGCTCGACCGTTATGTCTCACGCTTCGCCGATCACCCCGGCGACGGCGATGCGACGACGACCGAAGACTGAACGTCGCACACGACAGAGGGGCGGGCACTGAACAGTGCCCGCCCCTGTAGCGAAAGGATGCTGCGGCTGGCTAGCCGAGGAACCCGTTCTCGGTCAGCCACTGAGTGGCGATCTCGGTGAAGCCGAGCTGGTCGACCGTGCTCTGTACGTTGAGGGCGACAAGGCCTTCAGGCGTGAGAGCGGCGCTCACCTCGTTGATGATGTCGATCGCCTCTTGCGGCAGATCGGCCGAGGCGACGGGCACGACGTTCGAGGCTAGGAAGAGACCTTCGGGGTCGGCCAGCGTCACGAGTCCGTTCGAGCCGATGCGCGGGTCGGCACTGTAGACGTTCGCGACATTCACGATGCCTTCAAGCAGCGACTCGACCGTGGTGTCTCCGGTCGCCTGGAAGCCGACGGTCACGCCGTAGACGTCGAGCAGGCCCGTGGGGCCATAGGGGCGCTCTTCGAGCTCGGGGAAGCCGCCGAGGATGAGTCCGTCGACGCCGGCGAGGTCTCCGATCGAGTTAAGGCCGTTTGCTTCGGCGAACTCGGCGGTGACGTTGTAGCTGTCTTGGTCGGTGGCCGACGACTGGTCGAGCACCTGGAGGCCCTCCGGCACGACCTCCTGCAGCTCGGCGAAGACCTCATCTGCCTGCGTCGCGGTGGTATCGGGGTTCCAGAACTGCAGCAGGTTTCCGGTGTACTCGGGGAACAGGTCGACCTCACCGGCCTCGAGTGCCGGAATGTAGGCGTCGCGCTGCCCGATCTGGAAGTTGCGCTCGACGGTGAAGCCGCCCTCTTCGAGCGCCTGAGCGTAGAGCTCGGCGATGATCTCGTTCGAGTAGTAGGCCTGCGAGCCGATGACGATCGTCTCGGCGGGAGCATCCGTATCCGGCTCGGGCGCCAGCGGGTCGCCCGATGCACACCCTGCCAGGGCCAATGATGCCCCGACCGCGGCTGCCGTCATGGCGAGCCGGCCCTTGTTCCTTGCTGTGAACATGCGTTTGTCTCTTTTCTTCAGGTGGTGGCGGAGTCTGCCACCGCCGCGCGGCGTCCGGTTGACGTCGTGCGGGGTTCTGGGGCGCGGGCCGCGCGCACACCACGCGGCACTGCGTAGGTCTCGAGCAGCGCGAAGACCGCATCGAGGGTGAGGGCAATGACGATGATGAGGATGGCCGCCCCGAGCATGCGGTCGTAGTCGCGTAGCGCGATGCCCTGGATGATGGGCAGGCCGAGTCCGCCGAGGTTAACGTAGGCGGCGAGCGTCACCGTCGCCACCACCTGCAGCGTGGCGCTGCGAAGACCGCCGAGCAGCAGGGGCAGACCCAGTGGCACCTCGACCTTCCAGAGAATCTGCCATTCGGTCATGCCCATCGCGCGCGCGGCGTCGATCGTGCGGCGGTCGATGACTTCGAGCCCGGCGTAGGCGCCAGCGAGAATCGGGGGAATCGCCAGCAGCACGAGCACCACGACCGTCGCCGGCCCGCGCAGCGTGACGCCGACGAGCATGACGAACAGGAAGAGCAGGCCGAAGGTCGGCAGGGCTCGCGCGGCACCTGAGATTCCTACGGCGAGCTCGCGGCCCCGGCCGGTGTGCCCGATCAGCCAGCCGAGCGGGACTGCGATGAGCGCTGCGAAGAAGACGGCGAGTGCCGTGAACCACAGATGCTGCCCGGTGAGCTCGAGGAGCCCGCCTGGTCCCTGCCAGTTCTCGGGATCGAGCAGCCACGCGAACGCGTCGGTGAAGAGGTTCATCGCGCACCTGCCTGCTGCACCCCACGGCCGAACGCCTGGGCGGGAGACTCCACGCCCTGCTGGCTCTCGACCGATCGGCGCGGCGATCGGTCGAGTCGGGTCCACGGCATGAGCCACCGGCCCAGCAGCACGAGCAGCCCGTCGAACAGCAGCGCGATGACCACGACCATCACGACGCCGGCCAGCACCTGCTCGACGATGCCGCGCTGAAAGCCGTTGGTGAAGAGGTAGCCGAGGCTCTGCACCCCGACGACGATGCCCACCGTCAACAAGCTCACGGTGCTGACCGCGACCACGCGCAGGCCGGCGAGGAGCACCGGGCCGGCGAGCGGAAAGTCAACGGTCCAGAACCGGCCCCAACCCGAGTAGCCCATGGCCGTCGCCGCCTGCTTCACCCCTTGATCGACGCTCGCGAGCGCTTCGGCGACCGAGCGAGCCATGATCGCGACGGCGTAGATCGTCAAGGCGATGATCACGTTCGCTTCGCTCAAGAACCCGATGCCGAGCAGGGGCGGCAGCACGACGAAGAGGGCCAGCGACGGAATCGTGTACAGCAGACCGACGAGCGTCAGCACGAGACCGCGCGTGAGCCGGTAGCGGTAGGCCACCCAGCCGAGCGGCAGGGCGATGATGAACCCCAGCACGATCGGCACGATGCTCAGCCTGATGTGCTGCAGCGTGAGCTGCAGAATCAAGTCGAGGTTGTTGAAGACCCAGGTCACGCCGGGCTCGACTCCACGAGGCGACCAGCGACGTTGCCGTCGCCGTCGACGAGCACGTCGGCGCCGTCGATGCTCTGGATGCTCAGCGCGCGCTTGCCGCGATCAGCGCCGATGAAGCTCGCGACGAACTCGCTCGCCGGGTTCGCGAGAATCTCGTGCGGGGCGCCCTGCTGAGCGATCTTGGCACCCTTCTCGAGAATGACGACCTGGTCGCCGAGCAGAAAGGCCTCGTCGATGTCATGGGTGACGAAGACGACCGTCTTGCCGAGCTCGCGCTGCAAACGCAGCAGTTCTTGCTGCAGGTCGGCTCGCACGATCGGGTCGACGGCGCCGAACGGCTCGTCCATGAGCAGAATGTTCGGGTCGACGGCGAGGCCGCGCGCGACACCGACGCGCTGCTGTTGCCCGCCCGAGAGCTGGGCCGGATAGCGGTCGGCCATGGCCCGGTCGAGTCCGACCGTGTCCATGAGCTCGAGAGCGCGAGCGTGCGCCTCTTTCTTGGGCACACCGTTCAGTCGCGGCACCGTCGCGATGTTGTCGATCACGCGACGGTGCGGCAGAAGCCCTGAATTCTGCATCACGTAGCCGATGCGTCGGCGAAGCTTGACGGGCTCGATGTCGGCGACGTTCTCGCCGTCGATCTCGAGCTCTCCGCTCGACGCGTCGACCATGCGGTTGATCATGCGCAGCAGCGTCGTCTTGCCGCAGCCGCTCGAGCCCACCAGCACCGTGGTCTGGTGCGACGGGATCACGAGACTGAAGTCGTCGACGGCGAGGGTTCCGTCGTCGAAGACCTTGGAGATGGAGCGGAACTCGATCACGTGGCCCTCTTCCGGTCGCCTGCTGACAGGTCAGCGCACTGGGGTGACGTTCAGCGCGTGTTCAGTCAAACAGCATTCGGTGCAGAGGTCATGCCCGTTCGCATGGATTCTGGGCACTTCTCCAGACGGCCGTAACGTCGGCCGAGGCAACCTCGATGCTAGAGACGGCCGGCGAGCACGGCCCGCAGGGCGCGCTCGGTCTCGGCGAGCAGTTCGGCATCGCCGCTCTCGCTGCGCGCGAAGGCACGAGCGGTCAGCGCGTCGATGAGTTCGACGGCAGTACCGATCGCCAGCCGCACGTCAGACGAGTCGTTCACGCCGTAGTGCGCGACGAGCGCGTCGCTGACGGCGGTCGCCAGCATGGCGTTGGCCGTCGCGTCGGTCGACGACGGGCGCAGATCGATGACGTCGCCCGCGCGCAACGAGCGGTAGCCCGGCTCAGTGCGGAAGAGGTCGACGGTGACGGCGTGCAACGCCAGCACAGCATCCGTCGCCGAGGCGTGACGACCGGCCGCGAGCTCGTCGGCGGTACGCACCATGAGCCGCTCGACGTTGCGCGCCGCAAGGCTCTGCAGAACCGCGATGCGGTCGGGAAAGTAGCGGTAGACCGTGCCGATCGAAGCGCCTGCGCGCTCGGCAACCATCGCCGTGGTGAGGCGCTCGTAGCCGATCTCGTCGATCACGGAGGCCGCGGAGTCGAGCAGCGTGGCAAGCCGCGCTGTACTGCGAGCCTGAACAGGCTCGTTGCGAATCGGAGCTGCAGACGAGAGCAGCGCTGCGCTGGAATCAATGGTAAGCACGGTGTAACCCTTTCGACGTGCGCCACTGTACTCCTCAGATCTCGGTGACATGAGGATTCGTGGGAAGAACGTTCGTTCTGCGATTCTGCAAGACTGAACACGTGCCGGATGAGAGGGATACCCCCGAGACCGCGTCTCCGGCCAGGTGGGCCCTTCGCGCGGTCGCCCTCGAAGACCGCTTTCATCGCTTTCGTGCGCGGTGGGGTCGGCGCCGGGGGCTCGAGCCCGTCGTGATTCCCTACAGCGGCTATGGGGGCGACGGCTGGATCAGGGTGCTCTGCCGCGTGCTGCTCGCCCGACCGTCGAAGACCGCCAAGACGCGCGCGACGATTCGGGGGTGGCGCAGTTTCGTCAGCATTCCCGTTGCCGACAGCACCGTCACCGTGCGCATCGGCGACCAGGAGTTCGAGGTCACCTCCGACCGCGGAGGTGTCGTCGACGTCGATCTCGCGGTCGACCTCGAGCCAGGGCTGCGCACGATCAGTCTGGAGGCGCCGGGCTCAGAACGGGTCGAGGCGCGCATCTACGTCGTGCGACCCGAAGCGCGACTGGGCGTCGTGTGCGATATCGATGACACCGTCATGGTCACCGCCCTGCCACGGCCGTTCTTGGCGGCGTGGAACACGTTCGTGCTCGACGAGCATGCTCGCCGACCGGTGCCGGGCATGGCGGTCATGCTCGAGAGACTGGTGCGTGAGAACCCCGGCTCGCCCGTGATTTACCTGTCAACGGGCGCGTGGAACGTGGCGCCGACCCTCGACCGGTTCATGAGCAGGCACCTGTACCCCGATGGCACGATGCTGCTGACCGACTGGGGGCCGACGCACGACCGTCTGTTCCGCAGCGGACGCGATCACAAGCGCACGAGCCTTGAGAGATTGGCACGAGAGTTTCCGGATGTTCGCTGGGTGCTCATCGGCGATGACGGGCAGCACGACGAAGAGCTCTACCGCGACTTCAGCGAGGCGTTTCCGCAGAACGTGGCGGCGATCGCCATCCGCCAGCTGTCGACTCCCGAAGCCGTGCTCGCGGGCGGGCGCAGCCGAGGAGACGATTCACCGCTGGACGGAGGAGACGGACCGCCGTGGGTGTGGGCGCCCGACGGGGCCGGGCTCGCCGAGCAGCTCGCGACCCTGGGACTCATCGCCGCCGACGATCCTTCCTGATCCAAACGAGACAATCGAACATGTGTTCGATACGATGGTGCCGTTCGGTCAACCGGTTCTCGGGAGGTGCGCGTGCCGCGTCGCCTGTCGCGCAGACCGGGGCCGGAGCATCCGGTGCTCTTCACCGACGCCAGCGACATTCCGGTGCGGATCGAGCCGACGCGGCCGCGCGCGGCCGCGCGCATGGCTGAGTACCGTTTGCTGCTCGCCGCCGCCGAGGCCACCGACCTCGCTTCGATCACCGACCGCTCGATCGGGCGGTCGGTCACGATCGCCGGCGAGCGGCGCCCGCGAGACACCCTGACGACGGCCGAGCTGCTGCTCGACGACGGCACCGCGGTCGTCGGGCTCACCACGAGTGCCGACGCACCGCGCTCGATGCGCGAGTCGCTGTCAGCGCGCTTCCTGCTCGTCACCGGCACGGTGCGCGAGCGCGAGGGCGAGTTGCAGGTGCAGGTAGAGCAAGCTGGAGACCTGCGCACCATCGCCCGAGAGTGGCCGCCTCGCCGGTGAGAGTGTTCTCATCTGCCCGACCTGCGCGCATCGCACGACGATAATGAGGCCATGGCCAGTGCTGCGCTCCCCCGCGTCTCGGTGCGGTCGCGCATTCTCGCCGTGATTCTCATCGTCACGAGCCTCGGCATGGCTGTCTCGGGTTTCGCCGCGTACATCGTGCAGCGCGACCGCGTGCTGAGCACGATCGACGACGAGCTGCTCGCCACCGTCGAGGCCGCACGCGGCATCGTGACCGGTGAGTCTTCCGCGCAGGGCGGCAGCACGGCGACGGTGCCCGAGAGCACCGCGACGACCTTCGCCACCGTCGACGAGGCTCTGAGCGCTGTCATGTCGCGCCTCGTGCCGGGCCGGCATGAGAGCAGCGTGGCGATCATCGATGGCGCCGCGCGCTTCATTCCCGGTACGGCGATCGCTTTCCACCTGGAAGACGACCCGGCGTTCATCGAGCGCGTCTGGAACGAAGCGAGCTCCGGAAGCGTCACTCTCGGCACGGCGGTCACGACCGTCGGCACCCTGCGGTACGTGTCTGTGCCGGTCGAGATCGCGGGAAGCGAGCAGTCGGGGGCGTATGTCACGGCGGTGGATGCTCAACGCGCCGTCGACGAAGTCGCAGGTGCCTTTCTCACCTACGCGGGGCTCGCCCTGCTCTCGCTCGCGGCGATCGGTGTCGTCGGCTGGTTCGTCGCGGGTCGGCTGCTCGCGCCTCTGCGCACGCTCGCCGAGACTGCCTCGCGCATCACGGCGGAAGATCTGTCGGAGCGCATCCCCGTCAACGGCAACGACGACGTCTCGGCGCTCACCGAGACAGTCAACGCGATGCTCGACCGCATCGACGAGGCTCTCACCAGCCAGCGTCAACTGCTCGATGACGTGCGTCACGAGCTCAAGACGCCGATCACGATCGTGCGCGGGCACCTCGAACTGCTCGACGCGTCCAAGCCCGCCGATGTGCTGGCAGCCCGCGAGATCGCCATCGACGAGCTCGACCGCATGGCGGGCCTCGTCGACGACATCGATGCCCTGGCTCGTGCCGAGCATCTGGCCGCTCTCGCGGAGCCGACCGACGTCGCCGACTTCACGGCGCTCGTCTTCAGCAAGATGCAGGCGATTCCCGACCGGCGCTGGCAGCTCGAGGCGTCCGCCGATGTCGTGGCTCCGCTCTCGCCTGCCCGCATCACTCAAGGCTGGCTGCAGCTCGCCGACAATGCCGCGAAGTACTCGGCAGTCGACTCGCTGATCCGCGTCGGGAGCACGGCCTACGCGGGCTCGGTCGAGTTCTGGGTCGCCGATGAGGGTCCGGGCATTCCCGAAGGAGCCGAGCGCCGCATCTTCGAGCGATTCGGCCGCGCAGACACGGGCCGCGGCATCGGAGGGTCGGGGCTCGGCCTGCCCATCGTGGCAGCGATCGCCCGCGCTCACGGCGGCTACGTGAGCCTCGAGACCTCGCCCGATGGCTCTCGATTCGGCATCGTGATTCCGACCGTCGACGCAGGCGCCGCGCCCCCGCCGCCGGCGGAGGGCTTCGCCGAACCCTCAGAATCCGCGCCGACCGCGGCAGCAGGGAGAGGTTCGTGACCAGCATTCTGATCGTCGAAGACGAGAGGCGCATCTCGTCGTTCATCGAAAAAGGCCTCTCGGCAGCGGGCTACTCGCCGACCGTCGTCGACGACGGGCTCGCCGCGCTCGACTACGTGGCCACAGGCTCGTTCGAGCTCGTGCTTCTCGACGTGGGCCTGCCCGGTATCGACGGATTCGAGGTGCTCACGCGCCTGCGCGCCCGCGGGGAGACGATGCCGATCATCATGCTCACCGCCCGCACCAGCGTCGACGACACCGTGACGGGTCTCGACGGCGGCGCCAACGACTACCTGCCGAAGCCCTTTAAGTTCGACGAGCTCATGGCGCGCATCCGTCTTCGGTTGCGAGAGTCTGGCCAGCAGTCGGTCGCCGAGACAGTGCTTCGGCACGGTGACATCGCCCTCGACCTCACCACCCGGCGCGTGACAGTCGGCAGTCTGACCAATGATCTCTCGGCGCGCGAGTTCGCGCTCGCCGAGCAGTTCGTGCGGCACCCCGAACAGGTGCTCTCACGTGAGCAGCTGCTCAGCCGCGTCTGGGGTTTCGACTTCGACCCCGGCTCGAACGTCGTCGACGTGTACGTGCGCTATCTGAGAGGCAAGATCGGGGCCGACCGCATCGAGACGGTGCGCGGCATGGGCTACCGCCTGATCTGACGGGCGGCGCGCCTTACCGCCGCTGCCGGGTCTGCGTCAGTCTGCCGAATCGACGCTTGCCGGCGACGCGGGCGACACACTGTCGGGGGCGACGGGTCGCGGCGCTGGCGCGGGTGCCTGCTGCACGGGCGCGGCCGGCTCGGCGGTCGGGGCAACCGTGCTCGACACGGCCGGGGTCGACGACGGTACGGGGAAGGTCACGTCGCCCGTGCCCGCTGAGCCCTTGACGTCGCTGAGCGAGTCGCCGGGCACCGTGGAGATCGGCGGCACCTGCGCCTGGGTGGTGGAGTCGACGAGCGGCAGCGCGTTGGCGACCCCGACGGCGCCCGCGGCCACGATGCCCAGCCCGAGTGCCGAGGCGGCCGAGATCGAGATCCAGCGAGGTGCGGGGGGCATGGTGTTCCTTTCGTGTCGATTCCAGTGTGGCGTGCGGCGATGAGAACGGCGATGGCCTTCGATGAGAGTGTTCTCATCGAAGGCCATTGCCGCGACTGCAGTCAGTCGACCGAGTCGACGCTCGCAGGGCTGTCAACCGAGGCCGGCGAAGCCGGCGAGGCGGGGCTGTCGACCGAGGCGGGCGACACCGGGCTGTCGACCGACACAGGGCTCGCCGGGCTGTCGGCTGAGGCGGGCGACACCGGGCTGTCGACTGAGGCGGGCGACGTCGGCGTGTTGGTCGAGGTGGGGCTCGAGGGCGAGTCGCTCGACGTGGGCGAGACGATGCTGTCGCTCGTCACGCTAAAGCCGACGTCAGCCGAGCCGTTGCCCGGCTGCAGCGAGTCGATGCCGGGAACACTGAGCCCCGTCGTGTTCTCCATGAGCGGCATCGCGTTCGCGACGGTGGCGGCACCGCTCGCGAGCACGCCGATGCTGAGTGCCGAGGCCGCCCCGATGGCGATCCAGTTCTTGTTGTCCATGATGTCCTCCCTCTCGCGCGCCGAGCGGCCCGCGTCGATGGAGCAACTCTCTCCAGCGCGAATGAGATCACCAGGAGGAGCCGGTGAGAGGCCTCTCATCTGCATTGACCACCCGATGCGCTCGCTCGATGAGTTCGGTCGCCCCCGCCGTGCCCGCCGCCGATCGCGAGAGCGCGTGCCCGAGAAGCTGCGTGGCGGCGATCGCGTGCGCCCGATCGACGAACCCCGCTTCAGACGCGCCGAACCAGCGGCGTCGCCAGCCGTCGGCGAGCACCGAGCATCGGCGAGCCCGCACCGTGGCACGACTACCGCCGTCATGCACCACGGTCGCGATGAGGTGTGCGTAGAGCGCGGCCGCGTCGTCTGCCGGGTCTCCCCAGCCCGAGGTGTCGATGTCGAGAAGACCGGTGACGGTCGATGGCGCGGCCGGATCCGCGAGCAGTTGTGCGAGGTGCAGGTCACCGTGCACCGTGCGAGACGGCGGAGGTGCCCCGCCCGCGCGGAATCGCCGCGAGATCGTGCGTGCCGTGCGCTCGATGAGACCGTCGTGCTCGGGCAGCTGCTCGATCAAGCGCTCTTCGTACCAGTCGATACGACGCACGAGCGACGCGCGAGCGGCAGCCGTCGAGGGCACCGTCGCGATGGCCGACACGATGCGCTCGAGCTCGTCGAGCAGCGCTGCCGGATGCTGAATGCGATCGAGCAGCGATATGACCTCCGCACCGTGCAGAGCCTCTAGCGCCACCAGGCCTTCTTCGCTCCAGCCGAGCACCGCCGGCACCGGAATCGATGCCTCTCTCCACAGCGTGTGCTTGGCCTGCAGCGGCTCGGCGGCGGGCGGGCGCACAACCTTCAAGAAGTACGCGGTCTCGGTGGTGTCGACGCGCACGACCGCCCGCTTGCCGGGCCGGTACGCCGCGAGGCTCACTCTCAGACCGTCGACCGGCAGCCCGAGTCGAGCGAGCACGACGCCAGCCGCCTCGGCATAGACCGCTGTGCGCAGAGCGGGTAGCGCCGGGTCTGCCGGGTAGACCCAGACATCGACCTTCTCACCCGTCGCCGGATTGCGCAGAGTCAGCACTCCGGGTCGTGTCGCCTCGGGGGGCGAGGTCTCGACGAACACCGTGTGGTCGGTGAGTTCGCCCGCGCCGGCGCGCAAGGTCACGCGATATCCGTGCGTGAAGCCGTTTCCGGTTGGCTCGACCTGCAGAGCGTGCGCCTCGACGAGTACCGACTCGAGTGAGGCCGCCACGGCGTCAAGCACGTCACGATGCCGCAGTGGTTCCCCCGATGCACTCACTTGGCCATTCTGCCGTGTTGTCACGGTCGCGTGCGGCACCTGCCCGAACGAGAGTACGATTCACAGTGCACCGTACCCGACGGTGCCGGATCAGCTCTCCCGAAAGACTGAATCCGCGCTCTTCCCTGGAGCACCCACATGAGCCGCGCCCAGCTGCTGCGCATCGCCGCAGCGACCCTCGTCGCGGTCGTTCTGCTGGTGCTCGCTTCAGTGGCGATCGTGGGCGGGCCAGAGCGCGCACGGCCTCCACTCGGCGACGTGCGCATCGAGAAGATCCTCGACTTCCAGCTTCCTGAGGTCTAGCCTCGCCTGCGCAGCCCTGCCGTACGACACCCCCGGTTCGGGGGCTCCCGCTGTCTGCGAAGACCGATAGCCTAGAGTGAGGCTCGTTCAAAAAACCAGCCCCCGGCGTCCCCCCAACCGCCTGCTCGACCCGAACCCGAACCCGACGGGAGCACAGCGCATGATCGCACTCGCCATCACTGGCGCGACGTTGCTGCTGGTCGGCGCGATCGTGATCTCGCTCGAGCGCCACCGCAAGCTGACCCCGGTCACCGCGATCATCACCGGTCTGGGCACGCTTGCCGTCGTGTTCGGCGCTATCACGACGACGGTCGTGACAAGTCTGCCGGCCACCGCGGGCGGCACGCAGCGCGCCGTTGTCAATGCCCCACTCGTTGAGCGGGTGGCCGACGTGACCCTGCCGACGCTCTAGCCGGCAATCAATTCGTCGTCGTCCTCTGAGATTCTGTCGACCGCCCGGGGCGATTCACCCCAGCACTTCGCGCCGCAATCAATGAATGGTCCTGTGTCGCCGCTCGCATCGCGCCGAAGATCGAGCACGCGATGCAGCGATTCGTCGAGGGCCACTTCGTCGAGGCGTCCGTCTGACACAGCCGCGGCGAGCTCGGCGACCAGCGTGCCGGGGTCGATGCCGACGGTGCGCGGGTCTGCGGGCAGCACGTAGAGCAGCAGGTCGTTGCCCGCGGCAAGTGCGCGCACCGCATTCTGCACCGGGTCGGCGTAGGCAGCTACCCTCGACCGCTGGAGCATGAGCATGTCGTCGGTGACGATGACGCCGTCAAAGCCCAGTTCGCTGCGCAGCAGGTCGATCCACACGGGCGAGAGCGATGCCGGGAGGTCGCTGATCTGCGAGAACTCGAGGTGCCCCATCATGACGAGTGGAGCGCCCGCCTCGATTCCAGCACGAAAGGGAACGGCGTGCGTCGACCGCCACTCGTCGATCGAGATCGATGACTGCGGAATACTGACGTGTGAGTCATCCGGACTCGCGCCGTGGCCCGGAAAGTGCTTGAGCGTCGACAGCGCATTGCCCGCCTCCCCGCGCACGGCTGCCGCTACCCTCTCAGCGGCCGCCGCCGGCGTCTCGCCGAGCGTGCGGCTGCGGATGAACGACGAGCGATCGGGCGTGACATCGGCGACGATGCCAAAGTTGATGAGCACCCCGGCTTCAGCGACGAGAGCCGACCGTTCGCGGAAAGCCTGCTCCGCCGCCGACGGCGGGGCACCCCGCAGCGTGCGAGCTGACGCCGCATTGTCCTCGCGCAGCCGGCGCACGTCGCCGCCCTCTTGATCGATCGCGGTGAGTACCGGCAGCCCCGGCTCACTGCTGAGCGCTCGCGTAAGGGTGGCGACCGTCGATGCCGGACCCCCGACGTTGTCGCCCATGACGATCACCCCGGCGAAGCCGTGGGCGTCGATGAGCGCGCGGATGCGGCCCGGGTCGGTGCCCGGAACGTGCACCATGATGAGGGCCGCGACCTTTTGCTCAGTCGACATCGCCGCGATGCGCTGCTCGAGGTACACCTCGCGCGCGTCAAGCGCGACAGGGGCGCCCACCAGTCGCGCTGGCTCAACTGGCACAGGAATACCGGGCTGCGCCGCAGCGCAGCCCGTCGTCGCGAGTGCGAGGGCGAGAGTCAGGGCGGTCGCCCTCTTGAGGCCTCTCGTGCCGCGTCGCATCTGCTGATGGTAACCGGCCCGCGCCTACGATGGGCGGATGATGCAACGCCTGGGCGTCGTCGTCGGCGCTGCGCACATCGGTCCGACGCTCGTCGTGGCCTCGGTCACCACGGCCCTCGCGGCGCTGAGCGGACTCGATCCGATGCGCGTGGCGATTCTCGGCGCGATGATGCTGGCCAACCAGTTGTCGATCGGATGGTCGAACGATGCCATCGACGCGCAGCGCGACCTCGATGCCCGTCGGCGCGACAAGCCGGTCGTGCGGGGCGAGGTGAGCGCGCGCACCATTATGGTGCTCGCGGTGATCGCCGCCGTGGCGTCAGTGGGGCTGTCGCTGCTGCTGGGTCTCGCCCTCGCCACCGTGCACGGCATCGCCCTCGCCTCGGGCTGGGCGTACAACCTCGGCCTCAAGCGCACTGTCGCCGCGACGGCCTGCTACGTCATCAGCTTCGGGCTGATACCACTCATCGTCACGCTCGCTCGCGAAATTCCGGCTACCGCAGCCTGGTGGGCGATCGCCATGGGGGCATTCCTCGGGCTGGCCGCCCACTTCGCCAACGTGCTGCCCGATCTCGACGACGATCGTCGGCACGGCATCCGCTCGCTCCCCCATCGGATCGGCACGCGCCCGGCGGGCGTGGTCGCCCTTGCGTCGCTCTCGGGCGCCGGCCTGCTGGGAGCGCTCGGCCCGCCCGAGATTTCTCCCCTCTCGGCAGTCGGAGCCATCGCCACCACGGCCCTGCTCATCGCCGGAGTGGTCGTCGTGGTGCGAGCTCCAGCTTCGCGGGCGTTGTTTCGCATCATCATGGTCGCTGCCATCGCCGCGGTCGTCACGCTCGCGGGCGCGGCCGGCTCGTTCGTCGCCCAGGTTTAGCTTCTAGCGCGCTGCGGCCTCGACCTCTTCAGGCTCGGCCACCCGCCGAATGCCGATCGCCGATACGACTGCCCCGATCGAAAGAAGCGCGGCGCAGAGCTGCAGCGCACGGTCGAGCCATGCCGCGTCGACGACCGTGCCCACGACAGCGCCGAGCAACGCGATCGCCACGAGCCCTGAGATGCGAGAGATGGCGTTGTTCACAGCCGATGCGATGCCCGACCGAGCGGGCTCGATCGCGCCGAGCACGGCCGAGGTCAGCGGGGCGACCGTGACGGCGAGCCCGAGCCCGAGCAGCACGACGCCGAGCAGCGCTTGCGGCACGAAGTCGAAGGGCACGTCGATCGCCAGCATCGACACCAGGCCCGCCGCAGCGATGAGCGGCCCCGCCGTCATGAACCACCGCGAACCGAACCGGCCGGCGAGCGTGCCGAACAGTGACGAGAACGCGATGAGCATGATCGTGATCGGCAGCATGACGAGACCCGATGCGGTCGCACTGAGACCTGCGGCCTGCTGCAAGAAGAGCACAAGCACGAGCGTCGAGAGCGACAGCGCCGCATAGATCGCGACTGTCGCGAGGTTGCCGACGGCGAAATTGCGGTTGCGGAACAGTGAGAGGGGCATCATCGGATGCTGCGCCGTCGCCTGGCGCACGATGAAGCCGATCAGGCTCAGGACGCCGACGATGATCGGCACAATGACGACCGGAGACTGCCAGCCGTAGTTCGCCTGCTCGATGAGACCGAAGACGACACCCCCGAGCCCGAATGCGCCGAGCACGGCACCCCACACGTCGATAGGTGTGCGCACGGCAGCGGGCTCGTTGCGCATCGGCGCCATGAGGAGCATCGTCAGGGCGATCGGCACGACGTTGATGAAGAACACCCAGCGCCAGCTGAGCAGGTCGGTGAGCACACCACCGAGCAGGGGGCCGACGATGAACGCGGCCGACGTCCATGCCGTCCAGAGACCGATTGCTCGCGACTGCGCAGGGCCACGGTGCGTGCCCATGATGAGGGCGAGCGAACTGGGTACGAGCAACGCGCCAGCGACGCCCTGGGCGGCTCGTGCTGCGATGAGCAGTTCGGCCGTGGGTGCGAGCCCGCACGCGATCGACGCGATGCCGAAGCCAATGAGCCCGATGCGGAGCACGGCGATGCGGCCGAGCAGGTCGGAGAGCGAGCCAGCGAGCAGGATCAGCGCCCCGAGTGTGATCAGATACGCGTCGACAACCCACTGCTGCACCGGAAGGCCACCGCCGAGCTCGTCGGTGATCGCGGGTAGCGCCACCGTGATGATCGAGCCATCGAGAAACGCGACGAACGCGGCGAGAATGGCGACGAGCAGAGCCCGCCGATCCAGAGCTATCTTCGGCATGCGGTCAGTCAAACACGCAAGCGTCGCGCATCGAAAGGCCGAGTACCCTCACCATCATGAGCGCTGACGCTGACATCGCCTGGCACGAGGAGTCGATTGACGAGGTGCTGGAGGCACTCGACACCTCGACATTCGGGCTGAGCGAGACAGAGGTGCTCGCTCGGCGCGCCGAAGTCGGAGTCAACGAGCTCGTCAGCGCTCCTGCTACGCCATGGTGGCGAACGCTGCTGCGGCAGTTCTGGAGCCCGCTGATTGCCATCCTGCTGGGCGCTGCGATCATCACTGCACTGCTGCAGAAGTGGGTCGACGCGACGGCGATCATGGTGGTGCTCGTGCTCAACGCCTCGATCGGGTTCTGGCAGGAACGCAGAGCCGCATCTGAAGTACGAGCGCTCGCGCGGCTCTCGAGCCCGCACTGCCGCGTCGTGCGCGACGGGCGCGAGGTCGAGTTGGATGCTCGCGATGTGGTTCCCGGAGACATCGTGCTGCTCTCGAGCGGCGAACGAGTCGCCGCCGATCTGCGCCTGCTCGATGCCATCACCCTGCAGATCGACGAGTCGATGCTCACGGGCGAAGTCATGCCAGCATCCAAGGAGATCGCACCGGTCGCGCGCTCGTCAGGAGTCGGCGATCGCAGCTGCATGGCGTACAGCGGTACGTTCGTGGTCTCGGGCCGCGGCGCCGGCGTCGCCGTCGCCACCGGGGCGCACACAGAGATCGGGCTCATCAACGAACTCGTGCAACGTGCCTCGCCTCTGACACCGCTACAGCGCCTCACGCGTCAACTAGAACGCCGCATCGGTGTGCTGATCGGCGCCGTCTGCGCTGTTGTCTTCATTGCAGGGGCGGTGAGCGGGGGTGACCTGGCGGAGGTCTTTCTGTCTGCGGTGGCGCTCGCGGTCGCGTCGATTCCCGAGGCACTGCCGATCGTGCTCACGATTGCCATGAGTATCGGAGTCGCACGCATGGCGAAGCGGCGAGCCGTCTTGCGCACGCTGCCCGCCGTCGAGACGCTCGGATCGACGACGATCATCGGCTCCGACAAGACGGGCACTCTCACCCAGAACGTTCTGACGGTGGAGGAGGTCTGGACCCCTGACGGCCGCACTGTGCTGGCCTCCCCCTCGACGGGAGCACGACCTGACCCGCTCTTGCCGGAGACGCTGCGAGCGGGAGCGCTGACGAATGAGGCGCGAGCCTCGGCCGAATCGCGCACCGGATTCGTTGGCGACGCCGTCGATGTCGCCATGGCGATCGTGGCGATCAAGAGCGGTGCACTCGCTCTCGAGGATCTCGAGGCGCCCGCCCTGCTGCATGTTCCCTACGAACCAGAACTGGGGTACTGCCAGACTGTGCGACAGCTGCCCGACGGTCGCCGGATGCTCTACGTGAAGGGCTCTCCCGACAAGCTGCTCAACATGGCGACGACCATGCGCACAGTGGTGGCTGACGAACCCATCGACGTCGAGGAGGTCTCCGACGCGAACCACGAGATGGCGTCACGCGGGTTGCGCGTCATCGCCACTGCAGAGCGGGTGCTCGACGATGACGAGGGGCACGACGGGTTTCTTGCGATACCTGCGCGACTCACCCTTCTCGGTCTCGAGGGCATGACCGACCCCCCGCGCCCGGGCGTGGCCGCTGCGATCGCCGCGTGCCAGGACGCCGGCATCGCCGTGAAGATGATCACCGGCGACCACCCTTCCACTGCAGAGGCGATCGCCGACCGCCTCGGTATTCCTCGGCGCGGTCCAGCGATCACCGGAGATGAGATGTCGCGTCTCGACGACGACCTGCTCGTCGCCCGGCTGCGCGAGACGAGCGTGGCCGCTCGCGTGTCGCCGCAGGACAAGCTGCGCATCGTGACGGTATTGCAGGCGGCGGGCGAGGTGGTCGCGGTCACCGGCGACGGCGTCAACGACGCTCCTGCCCTCAAAGCCGCATCGATCGGAGTGGCCATGGGCGAGTCAGGTACCGAGGTCGCCCGTGAAGCCGCTGACCTCGTGCTCGCCGACGACAACTTCGCCACCATCGTGGGCGCGGTCCACCAAGGCCGCGTCACCTTCGCCGCGATCCGCAAAGCGACGTTCTTCTTGCTGTCGACAGCACTCGGCATCATCATCGCGGTCTTGATCAATGTGTTCAGTGACCAACCGCTCCTGTTCTTGCCGGTGCAGATCCTGTGGATCAATCTGGTGACCAACGGACTACAAGATGTCGCCCTCGCGTTTGAGCCAGCCGAAGGAGGTGAACTGAGCAGACCGCCGCGGTCACGCAACGAGGGGCTGCTCTCACGCGTGCTGTGGATTCGTCTCATCGTGACGGGCGCGTGGATCGGCATGGTCATTCTCGTGACGTTCTCGTGGGCGACCGCCGCCGGCTACGACGACGACCACGCGCGCACACTGGCCCTGACGATGCTCGTGTGCATGAACTTCTTCCACGCCGGCAGCTCACGGGCCGAGCATCGGTCGCTGTTCGCCTTGAGCCCGGTGAGCAATCCCTTCTTGCTCATCACGGCGGCAGGGTCGCTGTTGCTGCAGGCCGGCGCGATGTCGTGGGCGCCGAGCGCGGCGGTTCTCGGGCTGTCGCCGTTGTCACTCAGCGAGTGGGTGGTCTGCTTCGCGGTCGGATCGACGGTGCTCGTCATCGTCGAGATCGAAAAGCTGGTGCGTCAGGGTGTAGAGACGCGATCCCGAAAGAATACCCCCGGGGGTATCTGATAGACTGGATTTCTCCCTACCGCAAAGGAACCGCTATGCGCCGCATTCTGCTCTCGATCACCCTGGCCCTCGGCCTTGCTCTCGGTGCCACCGCCTGCGCGCCGACCGCCGAGCCGGTCGCGCTCGACGCCGGCACCGTCGTGATCGACGTGCGCACCCCCGCCGAGTTCGCCTCAGGTCACCTCGAGGGCGCCGTCAACATCGACGTGCAGTCGGCCGACTTCGAGTCACGTATCAGCGAGCTCGACCCGGCGGGCACCTACTTCGTCTACTGCCGCAGCGGCAACCGTTCCGGCCAAGCGATCGCCCGCATGGAGGCGCTCGGCTTCAGCGACCTGACCAACGGGGGCAGCGTCGAGAGTGCTTCGGCTGCGACGGGTATCGCCGTCGTCACCGGTCAGTAGCGCGCTCGGCGCGGAACGAGCGCGCTCAGGCCCCGCTGGGCACGAGGCGCTCGGCGAGCAGTTCGCGCACGCGCGGGATCACCTGCGTGCCGTAGAGCTCGATCGCGTGCATGAGCTTCTCGTGCTGCAGCGGCCCCGTGCTGTACTTCAGATCGAAGCGCTGGATGCCGAGAGTCGACACCGTGTCGGCGATCTTGCGGGCGACCGTCTCGGGCGAGCCCACGTAGAGAGCGCCCTGCTCGACCTCGGCACGGAAGTGCTCGTAGGTCGTCGGGCCCCAGCCGCGCTCGCGGCCGATGCGACCGAACATCTGCTCGTAGGCGGGCCACAGCTCTTCCATCGCCTGCTCATCGGAGTCGGCGATGTACCCCGGTGAATGCACACCGACGGGCTGCCACGGCTTCTCGAGCTGCGTGAGCGCACGGTGGTAGAGCTCGACGAAGGGCGCGAACCGCTCGGCCTGACCACCGATGATCGCGAGCATGAGCGGAAAGCCGTAGTGCGCTGCCCGCACGACCGACTCGGGGCTGCCCCCGACGCCGACCCACGTGCGCAGAGATCCATTCTCTGTGGTGGGGTAGACCATCTGGTCGACGAGCGGCGCCCGAGTGCTGCCCTGCCAGGTCACGGGCTGCTCTTTGTGCACCTCGGCGAACAGGTTGAGCTTCTCTTCGAAGAGCGTCTGGTAATCCTGCAGCTGGTAGCCGAAGAGCGGGAAGGACTCGGTGAACGAACCGCGCCCCATGATGATGTCGGCGCGACCGTTCGAGATGGCCTCGATCGTCGCGAACCGTTGGAAGACACGAATCGGGTCGTCAGAACTGAGCACAGTGACGCCGCTGCCGATACGGATGCGCTCGGTACGGGCGGCGATCGCAGCCAGAACGATGTCGGGTGCCGACACCGCGAAGTCGTCGCGGTGGTGCTCGCCAATCGTGATCGCGTCGATGCCGACCTGGTCGGCCAGGACGCCCTCTTCGACCACGTTGCGGATCACCTGACCGTACGGCAGCGGTCGCCCGTCAGCATCGGCCGTCACATCGCCGAAGGTGTCGATGCCGAGCTCGAGGTCGTGCGCGTCGGTGATGGCCATGAGGGTCTCCTGCTCTCCTAGATCGCGATTCTATGCGTTCGCATCGACAGGGCCAACACGAGGGCGCCGAGTTGTATTCCGCGATCGCGCTACGGCTGCAGACGCTCGACGGTCCAGCCCCCATGGCCCTGCCGGCTGAAGACCAGCCGGTCGTGCAAGCGTGACGTTCGACCCTGCCAGAACTCGATACGGCGCGGCACGATGCGGAACCCGCCCCAGCGCTCGGGACGCGGAATCTGCGGCTCGTCGGCGAACCGGGAGTCAGCATCCCGCACCTTCTGCTCGAGCGCGTCACGCGAGGCGATCGTCTGCGACTGGTCGCTCGACCACGCCGCGACCTGCGCGCCGCGGGGTCGCGCCGCGAAGTAGGCGTCGGAGTCTTCCGTCTCGACCGGGTGCGCCTCGCCGAACACGATGACCTGACGATGCAGGGTGTACCACGGGAAGACGGCTGAGACCGCGGGGTTCGCCAGCAAAGCGCGCCCCTTGCGGGAGGTGTAGTCGGTGTAGAACGAGAAGCCTCGGTCATCGACGCCTCGCAGCAGCACAGTGCGGATCGACGGCGACCCTTCCGGGTCGATCGTGCCCAGCACCATCGCGTTGGGCTCGTACACCTCGCGCTCGGCGGCCTCGGCGAGCCACGCGGCGAACTGCGCGAACGGGTCATCGGCGAGATCGGCTTCTTCGAGCTTCTCGACGCCGTAGTCGGTGTGCGTGCGCAGTGCGCTCTCGAGGGCAGGGTCGGGCGAGAGTTCGGTCATGCGCCCACGTTAGGCCGCGGCGCCGGTGAATCGGCCGAATTCTTCTCAGCGGCACTCGCCCAGACCGCCATCACCGAGGCGAGAATAAGAGCGGTGCCGAGCAGTTCGTCTCCGAACTGCGCGAAGGAGTCGAGGTCGATCGCCGCACCCAGATCGCGTGCGAGTGCACCGAACGCGAGCACGGTCACCCCGAACACGGCATTGGCGAGAAAGAGCATGACCCGCGCAGAAGCGGGATAGGCGTGGCTGTCGCGATGGGTGATGTCGGCATCGGTCACGAAGCCCCAGATGAAGCCGAACAGAACGAGCGCGATTCCGCTCGCGCCGATGAGCACGCTGAGCGGGTCTGCGAGCACATCGCGCCATGCCGCCGCGGCCGACAGCAGCAGTGCGACGGTTAGCAACGCGAGCCGACGGCCGTCGAGCAGGCGACGAACGGCAAGACCGGCCGCCAGCAGCAGAGTGCAGAGCGCGATGATCGCCGCGATGCTCTCGTACGACCAGCTGATCGTCAACGGTGAGACGAACGGCAGCACGCTGACGATGGCGATCACGGCGATCGCTGCGAGCAGCTCGGGTATTCCACGGCTGCCGCGTCGAGCGGACATCGCAGCCGAGACCAGCAGGCCGACGCCCACCAGTAGCCGAACGACCGACTGTGTGTCAGAACTGCGCAGCAGGTCAGCGACTGCGAACATTCCTCCGACGGTGTCAGTGCCGACACCCCACGACGTGAGCACCTGAGCGGTCAGCAGCAGTACGACGACGGGCGCCAGAGTGATTGTCAGAGCGGCCGCGACCGGGAAACCGACGTCGTCGAGTCGCAGCATGACGTCGTCGATCGTCGTGGCAGCGGTGTTCCGCAGGCGCCCGATGATCCACCACGCCCCTGCGATCGCCGCCACGATGCCGATCGAGAGCGGCAGGTCGACGGGGTCGATCACCGCACCGACTCCCGCGGCGGAGCCGACGACCAGTTCGCCGATGCGCCAGACCGCGACGAGGGCGAACGCCGCGATCAGGATGACCGGCACCGTGCGCGCGACGACCTCAGCACGGTCCCGGGTTCGGGGCCTCTCGAGGGCTGCGACGGCCGATGTGGCGGCCGTGACAGCGAACTCGGCGACAGCGACTCCGGCCGCGAGCGCCGCAGGAACCGCCAGCAGACCTATTGACGTCATGACCAGCGAGGCCGCTGTGGGCGCGAAGTCGATGCCGAACGGAGCACTCTCCGCCGCCGATCGTGCGAGGGCGACGACCGCCGCAAAACCCATGATGCCGAGCACGAGCGGAAACTCCCACCACGCGAATCGCGCACGCCGACGTGCCACCACGAGCACGATGATCGACATCACCGCGAGCGCTGAGATCAGCTTGCCGGCGGTCAGGGCGAACCCTCCCGAGCCATCCACGCCGAAATCGAGCGAGCCGATGAACAGCAGAGCGAGCGAGGCCATAGTCGTCAAGGCGACGGTCGTGCGCCCTCGCGTGTGGATCGCCGCCGTCTGCATGAGCGCCACCGAGAGGATCACGAGCCAGAAGATGGTCGTGAGCATCAGGCGAGGCAGCGACAGCACCGTCGACGCGACGCTGACCGTGAGCGGCGCGAATTCGCGAATAAGCGGGGCTGTCACGATGAGCAGCACGGCAAGCCAGAAGGCGACGACGCCGACGAGCACGACGGGAGCCAGCCCGCGGGGCCACCCAGTATCACGGAGCCTGCCGCGCGTGATCGGCTCGCTGATGAGCCCCCGCCAGAACCGTGCGATCCCAGCCCCGATCCTGCGTACGGCGTTCACTCGAGCACCCAGCGCTGCACGGAGCCATCGCTCTCCACCAGCACGATCGCAGTGCCGACCACGACGGCGGCGGTACTCGAGCTGACCGGCTCAGATTCGCGGGCACGCTCATCGATCACCGCTCCGTCACTCACCGTGCGCAGCACGACCGACCCCCGCTGAACGACCCCGATCACCTCGCCCGAGCCGAGCAGGCTGACTCCCCCGGGCGATCGCCAGCGCACGGAGCCATCGATCGCCCCGAAGGCGACGGTGCGCTCATCAGACAGCACGACGACGATGCCGGCTCCGAAAGCGACGTCGACCGCGATGCCGGTGAAGACGGTCGAGAACCGCTCTGCGCCGTCGTCGACCTCGAGCCCGATCAGGTCTCCCGACTCTGTCATCGCAACGACGAGCCCGCTTCCGGGGTCGACCGCCAGCACATCGACGAGACCAGCATCAGTGCGCCAGACCTGCTCGCCCGTCGTGACGTCGAGCGCGGTGAGTCGTTCGCGCTCGTCGGCCACGACGACGATGCCACCCGGGATCGCAGTGGCCGCGCGCGCGTCGGCACCGATCGACCTCGACCACTGCACCGAGCCGGTCGCCGTGTCGAGCACCGTGACCGTGCCGCTGCGCGCGACCACGGCGACCTCGGCGGCACGCACGTCTGCTGTGTGCGGCGCGATGAGCACGAGCTCGTCGGCAGGCCAGCTCCACAGTCGTCGGCCCGTGCTGTCGTAGGCGACGACCTGACGCTGCGAGGTGGTCGCGAGCACGAGATCGCCAACAGCAGCCACGGCGACGATCGTTCCTCCAGGATGCCCCGCCCAGTCGAGCGTCGCGACGCCGTCACCGAGGCTCCACACCTGCACATCGTCACCGCGGTCGTTCGCCGTGACGAGCCTGCCGTCGACCGTTGAGGTGGGAGCGACCCAGAATTGACCGCTCGCCTCTGACGGGCCGAAGAAGGGGTCGACGATCGCGAGCTCGAGCGGTTGACCGTCGCCGAGCCTTGAGGTCGAGGTCACGACATCTGGCCACGCTGCGACCGTCGCAGACACCGCATCAGCGGCCTGCAGCGCTGCGGGCCGCACTTCAGCCTGCCCCACCGCCTGTCCGTCAAGGGTGCCGCTGCTCCACACCGGGCCTCGACCGGGGCACCAGACGACGGCTTCGACCAGTTCGGTGGAGAAGCCGTCTGCCGGGCTCTCGAGTCGCAGAGTCGTCTCGACCCCGATGCATCCGCCGGTCAAGGGAATCTCCCGACCCTCGACATCGGTGAACGGGCCCTTAGCGGCGCGCGCAGTCGACGTCGCGGTGTACGTCAGCACTTCCCCGGCGAGGGCGGTGCCACTGTCGCTCCAGGTATCGCCGGGCTGCACCGAGGCCGGCAGCACGAGCAGCTCGGGTTCGAAGACGAAACCGACCGGCCCACCCCACGATGCGACCTGCCCGATGCCCGCATCCGACAGGCGGTACAGATCGGTGAAGCGCTCCCCCATGCTGCTGACCCGCGATGCCTTCCACCACTGGGCCCGGCGCAGCGTCTCGTCGCCGAGCCTCTCGAGCAGCGCGCTGGTGACCGTCAGCGGAGCAGCGAAGGCGCCTTCGACCCCGAGCGAGCGGGTGTGCTCTGTGACCGTCTCGACCCCGTCAGCGGCGACCATCACGGTGCGCTGACCTTCAGATGGCACAAACCGGGCTGATGCTCCGCCGAGCGCGTCGGGAGCGACGAGATCGACCGCATCGAGCGACGCGCTGAGCAGCAGCGCGACCAGCGGGGTCACGACCCACGGTACCCACGCAGGCGCACCTCGGCGTGGAGGCGCAGCGTCGGCCGCGGAGGCGAACGGCGCCACGGGCGTGCCGGAGGTCACGATCGTCAGTGTAGGGCCGCCGCACCCCGGCGGTCACTGCATCGAGTCGAGGATTCCCGTCAGGTCTTCGAGGGTCGTGCGGGGATTCACGATCGCGAAACGAGCGTTCGTGCGGCCCGCGTGCGAGCTGGGCACGACGAAAGCGTGCTGATCGTCGAGCAGCCGGTTCGACCAGTGCGCATAGTCACCGGGGTGCCAGCCGACGCGCTCGAACACCACAACCGAGAGCTGCGGCTCGCGCACGAGGGCGACATGGTCGCGTTGCTCGATCTCGGCCGCGACCGCATGCGCGAGGTCGATCGACGCGGTGATCGCATCGCGGTAGGCCTGCGCCCCGAAGGTCGCGAGTGAGAACCACAGCGGCAGGCCGCGCGCGCGACGAGTCAGCTGCACCGAGTAGTCAGACGGGTTCCATTCGGTCGACTCGGTGAGGGCATCCAAGTACTCGGCATGCTGCGTGTGCGCGACGCGGGCGATCTCGGAATCACGGTAGAGCAGCGCGCACGAGTCGAAGGGGGTGAAGAGCCACTTGTGGGGGTCGACGATGAGCGAGTCAGCTCGTTCGATGCCGGCGAACCGCCACCGCGCGGCATCACTGAGCGCGGCAGCGAGCCCGTACGCGCCGTCGATGTGCAGCCAGAAGTCGTGCTCGTCTTTCAGAGCGGCGATCGACGCGATGTCGTCGACGATGCCGAAGTTGGTCGACCCGCCCGTCGCGACCACCGCGATGACGGCCGTACCGTGCTCGATAAGCGCCTCGCGCACCTGCTCGCCGTGCATGACCCCGCTGGCGCCGACGGGGATCGCGACAACGTCGACATCCATGACCTTCGCGGCGCTCTTGATCGACGAGTGCGCCTCGGCGCTGCCGATGATCACCCAACGCTCAGGACGCGGCCGACCAGCCGCGCGGCGCTCTCGGTCGGCATGATCGCGCGCGGCCACCAGTGCCGAGAGGTTGCCGATGGTGCCGCCCTGCACGAAGACCCCGCCCGCGCCGCCCGGTAGCCCGAACTCGGCGGCGAGCCAGGCGAGCACCTCGTTCTCGGCGAAGACAGCACCCGAACCCTCGAGCCACGAACCTCCGTAGACGGCCGTCGCCGACACAATGAGATCGAACGCTGTCGCGGCCTTCGAGGGCGCGGAGGGAATGAACGACAGATAGCGAGGATGCTCGGTCGTGATGCACGACGGAGCGAGCACGTTCTCGAACAGCGAGAGCGCGCGCCGAGCACCCATACCCTCGGCGCTGATACTGCCCCCGGCGAGCCGACGAAGCTCGGCGGGCGTGAAGGGTTTGTCGAGGGGTGTGTCTTCGCTGAGGATGCGGCGACGCGCGTATTCGAGCACCATGTCGACAATCTGGGTGGTCTCGTCGGTGATGGCGTGCATGCGCACGGCGGGGTCGACCCCCGGGACGGCTGGAGTGGTGCTCACCAGTAGGTCCTCTCGAACCGGGTCGTCGCCCAGGGCGGCGACCCTCCCGCGCGCCGCCCCGCCACTCGGGTCAGCAGGCGCTGGATACGACGAATCCCGGCCGAAACCGGGATTCTGATCGTGGTGGACCTGAGGGGACTCGAACCCCTGACCCCCTGCATGCCATGCAGGTGCGCTACCAGCTGCGCCACAGGCCCGTGCGCGACGGCTCAAGAGCCGGTTACAACTCACTCAGAGTAGTACACGCCGCCGCCCCCGACCAATTCGGCACCGTGCCGCGGTTCAGTCGACGTCTGCGGGTTCTGTCTGCTGCTCGGTGAGCTGCAGGGGCACGACGGGGCAGTCTTTCCAGAGCCGCTCGAGCGAGTAGAACAGGCGCTCTTCTTCGTGGAACACGTGCACAATGACATCTCCGAAGTCGAGCAGGATCCATCGCCCCTCAGCACGCCCCTCGCGACGCAACGGCTTGGCGCCGGCCTCGATCATGCGGTCTTCGACCTCAGACGCGATCGCCTGCACGTTGCGCTCGTTGCGCCCCGTGACGATCAGGAAGACATCGGTCAGCGGCAGAGGGCCGGAGACATCGAGCGCGACCAGGTCGTCGCCCTGCTTGGAGTCTGCCGCCTGCGCGGCGACCTGGGTGAGAGCGAGAGCACGATCAGAGGCGGTCACAGTGTCCTTTGGCGAATACGGGCGGCGGAAGCACTCAGAATAGCCCGTTCGCCGCAGCCACGACGAAGAGACCGATGGCGATGACCGCCATACCGACCGTCGAGGCGACAAGCACAGTCGTCACGGTGTTGCTCGTCGAGGGCTTGCCGGTCATGACCGTGTGCGTGGCGGTATGACTGCTGATGGCTTTGAGTGCACTCACGGGCGCCGAATCGGGGGCCGACACCTCGCGGTCGTCCGCATCGAACAGGTCATCGAGATCGGGGCTGTCATGCAGGGTGGGCACGGTGCCCGTCGACGCGTGCATCGGAGAGACCGTGATCATGCCCGTGATGATGATCTCGCCGGTGCCGGCGACCGGCCCCGCGATGCTGCCGGTCGGCATCTCGGGTAGCACGAGAGCGTTGGTATTGAGGCTCGTCGCTGACCCGACCTCGCGGCTGAACGTGTTCTCGAAAGGATCTTCGTCATCGTGAATGCCGGTCGACCAGTGCGAACCCGTCGACGTCGGCACCACGGGAGTCGGTCGCACGACGGGCGGCTGCACAAGCTCAGGCTCAACGTGCAGCGGCTCGTTGAGCACGGGAGCGTGATGCACGGGGGCCGGGTCGACAGGGGCCTGCCGCACCGGTTCGACCAGAGTGGGCGTCTCGGCGGCGGGCGGCGGCGACTCGGCCGGCGCGGGCACGACGGCGGGCGCCTGCGCCGCGCGCAGCTCGCGCAGTTCTCGACGCGAGAGCGTGACCTCTACCGGACGGTCTGCCGTGGCCGGCTGCTCTGTCTCGGGAACAGTGATCACATGGGCCGGCGGCACAGGCGGGTCGACGACTGCGGGTGGCACGACCGGGCGGTGCGACAACTGCGTGTGGTACTCGAGCGGAGTGTCGAAGGTGGGACTCTCGACAGAGGCCGGCGCTTCGTCAGAAACCGCGGGCGGCCTGAAGTCGCGCCGCCGCACGCGCTCGGCGCCGTGTTCGGATAGAGCGGGTGGAGCGACGGGCGGCGGGGCCTGGTGAATCGGAGCAGGCGTCTCGATCGTCGGCATCGCCGGCACTGTGCGCTCGTCGTAGTGCGGCACACGCGGGCGCACCTGCGTGCGGTAGGTCATGTCGGTCGGCGCCGACGACGGCACCGATGCCGGTGTCGCCCCGCTGCGACCCGAAGCCGTACGCCCGTCGCCAGGCGGCTGTGCGAAGGTCTCGACGCCAGCCCGCTCGGCCTCGAGTGCGCGTCGCGCGGCGCGGCGGCTCAGTGGCTGGTCGTGCGGGCTGGTCATGATGGAAGGCTCCGGTACAGCTGGTGCTTGGCGATGTACTGCACCACTCCGTCGGGCACCAGGTACCAGACCGGGGAGCCCTGCTCGACGCGGTGGCGGCAATCGGTAGACGAGATGGCGAGCGCGGGAATCTCGAGCAAGCTTACGTCGCGGTGCGGCAATGCGCTAATGCTGAGCGAGTGGCCCGGCCTGCTCACTGCGACGAAGTTCGCGAGCTTCCAGAGCTCGTCGGCGTTCTTCCAGTCGAGTATCTGCGCGATCGCATCGGCACCTGAGATGAAGAACAAATCGGCATCAGGATGCTCGGCGCGCAGATCGCGCAGCGTGTCGATCGTGTAGGTGGGCCCGTCTCGATCGATGTCGACGCGGCTCACGCGGAACCGTGGGTTCGACGCGGTCGCGATCACCGTCATGAGGTACCGGTGCTCGCTGTGGGTAACGCCTTGCTTCTGGTACGGCTCGCCCGTCGGCACGAACACGACCTCATCGAGACCGAACGCCTGACCGACTTCGCTACCGGCCACGAGGTGACCGTGGTGGATCGGGTCGAACGTGCCGCCCATGATGCCGATGCGCTTGCGCGGCACCGTCGCCGTGTCGGCGTCGGCGGGTGTCGCAGACAGGGCGGACATCGGGGCGATCGCTGGGGTCAGTGACCCGCGTCGTGTCCGCTCTGGTTGGTCGTCTTGTTGCTGTGCCGGTTCGCGACATCGCGGTAGGCGAACGTGACGAGAGCGAGCATCAGAAAGAAGAGTGCCGCGACCCCGGCGATGACGATGGGCGGCGCGATCAGCGGCGCGAGCTCTTCTTCAGAAGCGAGAATGGCGCTGGCCAGCGTCGTCAGCATGCGGTACTCCTGTGGTCGAGGATGACGTGAGACACCAATCTACCGCGGATCACCCGCGCACCTGCCCAGCGCCGCGCACGATCCACTTCGTGCTCGTCAGCTCGGGCAGGCCCATGGGGCCGCGGGCGTGCAGCTTCTGCGTCGAGATGCCGACCTCGGCACCGAATCCGAACTCGCCGCCGTCGCTGAACCGCGTCGAGGCATTGACCATGACGACAGCCGAATCGACCTCGGCGAGAAAGCGCTCGGCGTTGACCATGTCGCTCGTGATGATCGACTCGGTGTGCTGCGTCGAATAGCGGCGGATGTGCTCGAGCGCAGCATCCAGATCGTCGACGACGGCGACCGACAGTTCGAGGCTCATGTGCTCGGTGGCGAAGTCGACCTCGGTGGCGGGCTCGAGTGCGGCATCGATGGCCCGCGCGCGGTCGTCTCCACGAACGACGACTCCGGATGCTCGCAGAGCGTCGATCACGGGTGGCAGCAGTCGCGGCGCGGCATCGCGGTGCACGAGCACCGTTTCGACAGCGTTGCAGACGCTCGGCCGCTGCACCTTGGCGTTGTGCACGATGTCGACGGCGATGGTCTCGTCGGCACTCGCATCGAGGTAGACGTGCACCACCCCGGCCCCGGTCTCGATGACGGGCACGGTCGACTCGCGCACGACCGTCTGGATGAGGTCGGCGCTGCCGCGGGGAATGAGCACGTCGACGAGTCCGCGCGCGCGCATGAGCGCCGCGGCACCGGCGCGACCGTGGGGGTCGATCGTCTGCACGGCGTCGCGCGGCAGCCCGCTCTGCTCGAGCGCGCCTTGCAGCGTCTGCACGAGCACCCGGTTCGAACTCTCGGCCGCGCTGCCGCCGCGCAGCACGACCGCATTGCCGCTCTTGAGCGAGAGCGCCGCGATGTCGACGGTCACGTTGGGACGCGCCTCGTAAATGGCGCCGACGACCCCGAACGGCACGCGCACTTGGCTGAGCTGGATGCCGTTGGGCAGACGGGAGCCGCGCACGACCGAGCCGATGGGGTCGGGCAGCGAGATGACGTCGCGCACCGCGGCAGCGAGGGCGCGCACGCGCGCCTCGTCGAGCCGCAGCCGGTCGATCAGGCCCGCCGAGAGACCGGTCGACCTGCCGCGCTCGAGGTCGTCGGCGTTCGCCGCGACGATCGCGTCGATCGAGGCCTCGAGGGCGGTCGCGATGGCCTCGAGGGCCGCGTTCTTGCGATCGGTCGTGAGGGTCGCGAGCGCGCGCGACGCGACCTTGGCGGCGTGCAGCTGTTCGTCGGTCAGACCCGGCCCGGGGCTCAGGTTCTCAGCGAGGTGCGCAGGCGTTTCGACGAGCGACGACATGCCCTCATTCTACGGGCGCGGCCTCGAACCAGGTTCCGACCTCATCGCCGCGCAGCGCCTCGGCGACCTGCGCTGCCGAGGTCAGCACCACGGGAACGCCCTGGGCGACGGCAAGCTTGGCAGCGGCGATCTTCGTGCCAGCTCCCCCGGTGCCGACGCCGGCAGCACCGATCGAGCCGAGTTCGACGCCGCTCAGGTCGTCGTCGTGCGCGACGACGGCGATGCGCTCGGCACCGGGCTCATGCGGAGGCTTCGTGTAGAGCGCGTCGACATCGCTCAGCAGCACGAGCAGGTCAGCGCCGACGAGCTCGCTCACCATGCCAGCGAGTCGGTCGTTGTCGCCGAACCGGATCTCTTGCGTCGCCACGGTGTCGTTCTCATTGACGATGACGAGAATGCGCAGACCGAGCAAGCGCTCCATGGCGCGCTGCGCATTGCTGCGCGGGGTCGGATGCTCGAGGTCGGTCGCGGTGAGCAGCACCTGCCCGGCCACGATGCCGTAGCGGTCGAGGCTCTCTTGGTACCGGAAGATGAGCACGTTCTGACCTACTGCAGCCGCGGCCTGCTGCGTCGCGAGGTCGTGAGGCCGAGCATCCAGTCGCAGATACGGCATGCCCGTCGCGATGGCACCCGACGAGACCAGCACGACCTCGGTGCCGCGAGCGTGCGCGCTGGCCAGGGCATCGACGAGCGGGCCGATCTGAGCGGCGTTCTCGCCGCTGATCGACGACGAGCCCACCTTGACGACGACGCGTCGCGCACGCGTGACGGCATCGCGCCGGCTGCGCGCGGGGTCACGCTCAGTCGTCATCGTCGCCGCTCCAGATGCCCGCCTCTCGCTCGGCGTCGAGCTCGGCTCGTGCAGCAGCCTTGGCGTCCATGCGCTCGTGATAGGTCTGACGGCGCTGGCTCGTCGAGGGGCGGTTCGCCGCGTCGAGCCGGGGGTCGGTGCCGCGCGGAGCCGTCAGCAGCTCGGCCGCGCTCGTGAGCGTGGGCTCCCAATCGAAGATGACGCCGTCGCCCGGGCCGATCACGACGGTCGCGCCTGCGACCGCACCGGCCGTGAAGAGCGCGTCTTCGATGCCAATCTTCGCGAGCCGGTCGGCGAGGTAGCCGACGGCCTCATCGTTGCGGAAGTCGGTCTGCTGCACCCAGCGCTCGGGTTTGGCGCCGATGATGCGATAGATCGGGCCGTCGCTGCCGCCTTCGACCACAATGCGGAACTCTTCGCGGTCGACGGGCTTCGGCCGCAGAACGATGCGCTCGCGCACGACGGCCTCGGCCGCGCGAGCGGCGCGCTCGGTCTCGACGAGCTCGGCCATGGCGAAGGTCAGCGATCGCAAACCCTCGCGGCTCACAGCGCTGATCTCGAAGACGCGGTAGCCGCGCGCTTCGAGCTCAGGGCGCACGAACTCGGCAAGCTCGCGGCCCTCGGGCACGTCGATCTTGTTGAGGGCGACGAGCTGCGGGCGATCGAGCAGCGGAACCTGACCCTCGGGCACGGGGTAGGCAGCGAGCTCGGTCAGGATGATGTCGAGATCGCTGATCGGGTCGCGACCGGGCTCAAGCGTGGCGCAGTCGAGCACGTGCAACAGAGCGCTGCAGCGTTCGACGTGCCGCAAGAACTCGAGGCCGAGCCCCTTGCCCTCGCTCGCGCCCTCGATGAGGCCCGGCACATCGGCGACCGTGAAGCGCGACTCACCCGACTCGACGACACCCAGGTTGGGGTGCAGCGTCGTGAAGGGGTAGTCGGCGATCTTCGGCCGCGCGGCAGAGAGTGCGGCGATGAGGCTCGACTTGCCCGCGCTCGGGTAGCCGACGAGCGCCACATCGGCGACCGTCTTGAGCTCGAGAATGACATCGCCCTCCCAGCCCTCGGTGCCGAGCAGCGCGAAGCCGGGCGCCTTGCGCTTCGTGGTCGCGAGAGCCGCGTTGCCGAGTCCGCCTTGGCCACCGGGCGCGACGACGATGCGCATACCAGGCTCGTTGAGGTCGACGAGCTCGGTGCCGTCGGCGTCGCGCACGACCGTGCCGATCGGCACGGGCAGCACGAGGGGGCCGCCGGTGAAGCCCGAGCGGTTGTCGCCCATGCCGGGGCCGCCGTTCTCGCTCACCCGGTGCGGTCGGCGGTGGTAACCCAGCAGAGTGGTCTCGTGAGCATCCGCGACCAGCACGATGTCGCCGCCATCGCCGCCATTACCGCCATCGGGGCCGGCGAGCGGCTTGAACTTTTCACGGCGCACTGAGACGCAGCCGTGGCCGCCGTTCCCTGCGCGCAGGTGAAGGGTCACACGGTCGACGAATGTCGCCATGATGGGGCCTCCTTCTGCTCTGCCGCGCCTGTGAATGTCGACAGCGGTGGTGCTGGTGATGCGATGGGGCTAACGGCGAAGGGGCGGGCCGAAGCCCGCCCCTCGCGTAAACTAAAGCAGCGCTGTTAGGCGTTGACGATATTGACGACCTTGCGGCCGCCCTTCTGGCCGAACTCGACCGAGCCCGCCGCGAGGGCGAACAGCGTGTCGTCGCCGCCACGGCCGACGTTGGCGCCGGGGTGGAAGTGCGTGCCGCGCTGACGGACGAGGATCTCGCCGGCCTTGACGACCTGGCCGCCGAACCGCTTCACACCCAGGTACTGGGGGTTCGAGTCGCGACCGTTGCGGGTAGAGGAAGCGCCCTTTTTGTGTGCCATGTCTTCTTAGCGCCCTTCTTACTTGATGCCGGTGATCTTGACGCGGGTGAGGTCGGCGCGGAAACCCTGGCGCTTCTTGTACCCGGTCTTGTTCTTGAACTTCTGGATGACGATCTTCGGGCCGCGCAGGTCGCCCAGCACCTCGGCCGTGACCGTGATCTTCGCGAGCTTCTTGGCGTCGGTCGTGACCGTGTCACCGTCGACGTGCAGCACGGGGGTCAGCTGAATCGTGCCGTCTTCGCCCGCCTTGACGCGATCGAGCACGACGATCGTGCCGACCTCGACCTTCTCCTGCCGCCCACCGGCGCGCACCACTGCGTAGACCACGTTTCACCTTTGCTCTGTTAGTTCTCTCGAGGACAACTCCTCGCCTCTCACGGGACGCCAGGGGCGCACCGCCATGAGGGAGAAATCTTGGGGGTATCGTCGCGGGCACAGCCCAGCGCACACCAACAGTCAAGAATAGCCGACGGCAGGATGCCCGGTCAAACGCGCCCGAATCGGGCACTCGCGACACCTCAGCCTACAATCACCAGCATGGCCGTGCTGATCGACGAACCCGCGTGGCCCGCGCACGGGCGCCTCTGGGGGCACCTGGTGAGCGATGTCTCTCTCGACGAGCTGCACGCCTTCGCGCGCGCGGCGGGTATTCCCGAGCGCGGCTTCGATCACGACCACTACGACTACCCCGAAGAACGCCGCGGCGCGCTCATTGCACAGGGTGCTGAGCCGGTCTCGGGCCGCGAGCTCGTCGAGCGATTGCAGGCTTCCGGCCTACGGGTCAGTCAGCGCGAGAAGCGCGGGCTCTAAGCAGCGCAGCCCACAGCGCCAGCAGCGCGGACTCTAGCCGATCGCAGCACGCATCGACGAGCTCACCAGACGGGGCTGAAGCCCTCGAGCGTGCGCACGACGGCTCCGGTCTCGATGTCAACGATGACCGTCGTGATCGAGGTCGGGCGACCGTTCACGCGGCGCCCGTCTGGCTCAGCATCCACGACCGAAGGTGTCACCTCGACGGCGACGAACTGGTCGTTGGGCGAGACGGCGAGACTGCCGATGCTGCCCCGGTCGTCGATGGTGCGCAGCAGCAGGCGCGAGGCTCCCGAGCCGTCGTCGGCGACCAGCAGTGTGCGAAAGGCGCCGCCCGTCGCATCAGGAATCGCGACCTTCTGCACCCAGACCTCGCCGGAGGTGAAGATCGACTCGCCGCCGAACGCGAGCTCGCCCTCGAAGAGCGAGGGGTTCAGCCGCACCTCCTCACCCGACTCGAGGTCGAGGTAGAGGCCTCCGAACGAGTCAGAACCCGTGAGCTTGCTCGCATCGGTCGACAACCCGTAGACCGTCGGCACCTGGTCGATCGGCAGCACGAGGCCCGACCCGGCAAGGTCGACCTGCACGACCGTCTGGTCGAGCGCGTGCACGATGAGCGTCGAGCCATCGGGAAGGAATTCGCCCGTGATGATCGAGAGCGGCGTGCCGTCGAGGCCGACGACGGGGTTCACGGCGCGATCGCCGGCGAGGTCGATGACGGCGAGCGTGTTCGAGTAGGGCGGAATGCCCTGCGCCTCACCCTCGACGGGCGTGCTCGTCAGCACGACCCCGAGCAGTGTGCCGATCGGCGGCGCGATGAGCTGCTGCACGCGCACGCCCTCGGGCAGTCGGATCTGCTCGAGCGCCCCGCCCGCTACGGGCTGCACCGACTCGAGCACGCTGCCGCCCTCGCCATCGTCGCGCGCGAGCACGATGACCCCCTCGACGGGCGCGAAGTGCTGGATGCCCTCTGCCGCCACGACCACCTCGCCGCGGCCCGAGCCGAGAAGCGGCGCGCTCAGCACCTCATCGCCCGCCTCGTCGCGGTCGAGGTAGAGCACGCTGCCGGGCGCCGTCGTGAAGCGATGCGTGAAGTCAGAGGTGGCGTCGCGCGCGGTCGCTCCGACATCGCGCACCTCGACCGTGTACTCGGTCGAGTAGCGCAGCCGCTGCTCGAACTGCACGACGAGCAGATCGTCTTGTACCGAGATGGTGAAGGGCGCGGCAGGCGTGATGATGACCTGCTCGGCGGTCACCTCGGCGAGCGGCTGGTTGGCGAACAGGCGCAACTGGGTGCCCGCCTGCTCGGTGACCCGCTGGGGGTCGACGACGGCCGAGCTGAGCTTGGGGCCCTGCAGGGTTCCGAGCAGGAGGAAAACCGCCGAGACGACCGCGAGAACGCCGGCGAGCATCCAGAACGTGCGATCGAAGCGGCGCAGGGCGCGCTGAACGCGCAGTCGATGCGAGTGCGCCGCGACACGCGACGCCGCCGAGCCCTGTTGAGCCGACGACGGCGACGCGTGATCGGGCTCAGAAGAGGTAGGGCTCACGCGGCTGCTCCACCGCCTCGACGGTGTCGGGCTCGATGACGATGGCCTGGGTGCTCGACCGCGAGGGGTTGCTCACGAACGGCCCCGAGACCTCGACCCACGCACCCTCGTCGACCGTCGACTGCCAGCCCGGCAGGTAGACGGGCACACCGAGCGGCTGCGCGTCGACGGCGCAGCACGTGACCACGAAGCGCGAGACGTAGAACATGTTGTCGGGGTCGTCGCTGTCGGGGGTCACGAAGCCGAGCAAGGCCGTGGCGGGCTTGCCGTCGAAGAACGAGAGGTCGCTTGTCTGCCGCAGCACCGACGACCACTCGCGCACCGTGAAGCGCGCGATCGCCTCTGCGTCGGCCGTCGAGGCCTGCTCGAGGTCGGCGGTGTTCGTGCTCGCGGTCGCGTTCACCTCGCGCTGCTCGGCGGTCGCGGTGCTGAGCGTCGCGGGTGGGATGACCAGCATGCCGAGCGTGAACACCCCTGCGATGGCGGCTGCCGTGAGGCCGAGCATCCGTTCGCGACGAGGCAGTGGCGCCTCATGATCGTCATCGTGGTCGCGGCGCGTCGTGACGGCGAGCACCGAGAGTACGACCGCGATGACCGACATGATCACCGTGAACAGGATGTAGCGGGGGTGGATGTAGAGCACGAGCTGCCCGCTGTAGGCAAGCCAGAGCGTGATGGCGGCCATCGTGCCGATGATGACGACACCGCGCCAGCGTTGCACGGCACGCGAGAGACGGTTAGGCAAGGTAGTTCACCACCAGTCCGAGGGTGAGGCTCAGCAGACCCACGACCGTCGTCAGCTGCACGAGCGTTCGGGTCGTGTAGGTCGTGCGCATGAGCGCGAGCATCTTGATGTCGACGATCGGACCGAAGACGAGGAAGGCGACGATCGATCCGGGCAGGAAGGTCGAGGCGAAGGGCAGGATGAAGAACGAGTCGACGTTCGCGCAGATCGAGATGATGAAGGCGAGTGCCATCATGGCGAGCACGCTGAACAGCGGGTCGCTGCCGAGCGCGACGAGCACGTCGCGCGGCACGATCACTTGAATGCCGCCGGCGACGAGCGCGCCGATGACCAGAGCGGGCAGCAGAATGCTCGACTCGCGCACGAACAGGTCGAGCGTCTGTTCGCGCTTGTTGCGCGAGTGCGAGTGTCCGTCGTCGAGCCGGCACTGGTCAGCGAAGCGGCCGCTCAGCAGGCTCATCGGCTCGGGGTGCTTGCTGAACAGCCAGCCGAGAATGTTCGCGATCGCGAAGCCGCCGAGCAGGCGCGCAATGAGAATGCCGTCGTCAAAGCCGAACGCCTGGTGCGTCGTGATGATCGTGATCGGGTTGAGAATCGGCGCAGCGACGAGGAACACCATCGATTCAGGAATCGTGAACCCGCGCCGCACGAGCCCGCGCGCGAGCGGCACGTTGCCGCACTCGCACACCGGCAAAAACATGCCGAACAGGGAAATCACGGCCCGCCGCCCCCACTGATTGCGGGGCAGGATGCGCAATAGCCAGGCTTCCGGAATCCACACCTGCACGAGAATCGACAGCACGATGCCGAGCACGATGAACGGCAACGATTCGACGAGCACGCTCGTCGAGAGGGTGAGCAGGTCTTGCACCGGGTTCGGGATGCCCGCATCGAGATTCTCGGCCGTGAACGCCCGCACGGCCACGAGGCCGATGAGCACCGCGGTCGCACTTGCCGCCCACGCGATGTGCACCGGGCGCATGCGCCGAGTGCCCTCGTGCTCGGCGTGGTCGTGACCCGCGTGCGGGTCGACCCGCTCGAGGTCGGGCTGGCTCTGCGTCACGGATTCCAGTCTAGGCAGGCTTCATGGTGGCAGCCGTGAGCGAAACCTTCCGGGTCTCCAGCACGACCCGGCTAGACAATCCCACAACACCAGGCAGCGGAACGGTCTTGCCTAACGTCGTCACGACTGCAACCTCCGAGAAGAAGGCCGTCCGAGCGCCTTTGCTCATGAAACCTGCATAGGGCTCGGCCAGCAGTCGAGCGAACACGTCCCAGGTGTACGTGCGCTTTCGCAACCAGCTGACGCACACGATGCCATCTTCTGTGAGCCACACTCCGAGCATGTGAGCGCGAACGGTGACCAACAAGAACCAGGCCCATACGAACGCAACCACCACGAAGACAGGGTCAGGTCGAGTCACCTCGAAGTTGCTCACCACGGCGAGAGTTGCCACCACGAGTACGAACCAAGAGAAGCTCAGAGTCACCGTCGTGAGCCCGCGAACTCTTTGAGTGCTCACAGCGGCACGGCTTCGGCCCGGATTCGATCCATCATGGGTCCCGTCCCCCGGTCAGACACGATGTCGACGTTGCGTCCGAGCAATTCTTCAACGTCGGCCATGAAACCCGCGAGGTCGAAGAGTGATGCGTCGTGGGCGGGGTGCACGAGCAAATCGAGGTCGGAGTCGGGCCTGGCATCACCGCGAGCGACCGAGCCGAAGACCCGCACATGAGCGAGCTTTCGCTGCTCTGCCGCACGGAGGATCAGTTCACGCGACGCCCTCAACCGCTCTGCAGTCAAAACTCGGAGCGACTGCTCGAGGCTCGCGACCGTCGAGCTTCTCATGGTCGCGATGATAACGCGGACGTATCAGGGCCGAGCAGTTACGACGTCCCGCGGGTGCATTGTGGACTCGCTCTGGCCCGCGCCGCCCGCAGGGTGTCAGAGGTCGCGAGTACCATGCCCTTATGGTCGATCCACTACTCATGGAGCAGGTGAAGCGCCTCGATGTCGCAGGACGCCTCGAGCTGATCGGCGAACTCTGGCAATCACTCGACCACGACGAGCTCGAGGTCACTCACGCAGACAATGCCCTTATCGACGAACGACTTGACGACATGAAGCGTCACCCAGATGCGAGTGCGTCGTGGGACGACGTGGCGGCTCGGTTGCGCGCACGTCTGCCGTGACGGCAACCGTCGTCCTTCGCGAAGCCGCCCAGCGCGATATCGAGCTCGCACTCGACTGGTACCTTGCTGTCGCCCCTGAGTACGCAGATCGATTTCTGTCAGATCTCGATGCCACTCTCCGCGGCGTTGCTGACGCTCCGCGCGCATATCGTTCTGTCTACGGCCACGTTCGGCGCGCGGCACTGCGCCGATTTCCGTACCTCGTGTGGTTCATCTACCTCGACGACACCGACTCGGTCGTCGTGCTCGCCGTGACTCACCAGAGACAAGATCCGAAGGTCGTGAAAACCGCCGCGCTCTAGCAAGCGCGCGCACTTGACCGACGGGTGACTCAGTTCTACTCGGTCTGCCCCTGCGTCGTGATCGTGCCGCTCGTCACGCGGCGCGAGCCGCGCTTGCGCGTGCCGGGTGCCGGAGGCTCGGGCAGCGACTCGAGCACCGAGCCGAGCAGCTCGTCGGCCGACTTCGGGTCGAGCGTCGCCCGCACGCGAGCAGGCTTGCTCGCGACGGGCAGGTCGAGCAGATCGGCCGTGTCGACCTCGGGTGCCGGGGTCGGCTCGCTCGCGGGCTCGGCAGCAGCATCCGTCGCCGTCGGCAGCGTGATAGCGCCCGTCGCCGTCGACGTGACCGTCTTCGCCGCGATGGCCGCGAGGGCGCGGCTCACGTCGTCGGTGATGGCGTGCGTGCCCGCCGAGGGGCCCGACTTCGGGGCCGCGCCACCACGTTGGTTGCCGTTGCCTCCCGAAGCGCCGCCACCGCGACGACGATTGTTGACGCCGCCGCCGTTGGACCCTGAGTCGTTCGACGAGCGGTGCTTCGTGATGGGCTCGTGGTGCACGATGAGCCCGCGGCCGGCGCAGACCTCGCACGCCTCGCTGAACGTCTCGAGCAAACCGAGGCCCAGGCGCTTGCGCGTCATCTGCACGAGGCCCAGGCTCGTGACTTCAGCCACCTGATGCTTGGTGCGGTCGCGGCTCAAGCACTCCATGAGGCGGCGCAGCACGAGATCACGGTTCGACTCGAGCACCATGTCGATGAAGTCGACGACGATGATGCCGCCGATGTCGCGCAGGCGCAGCTGGCGCACGAGCTCTTCGGCCGCTTCGAGGTTGTTCTTCGTGACGGTCTCTTCGAGGTTGCCGCCCGAACCGACGAACTTGCCGGTGTTGACGTCGACGACCGTCATGGCCTCAGTGCGGTCGATGATGAGCGAGCCGCCCGAGGGCAGCCAAACCTTGCGGTCGAGCGCCTTCTCGATCTGCTCGCTGATGCGGTACTCGTCGAAGGGGTCGTGGTCGCCCTCGTGCTTCTGCACGCGGTCGAGCAAATCGGGGGCGACGCCGCGCAAGTACGACTCGATGGTCTGCTGCGCGTCGCTGCCGCTGATGACGAGCGAGCGGAAGTCTTCGTTGAAGACGTCGCGAATGATCTTGATGAGCAGGTCGGGCTCACTGTGCAGCAGGGCCGGTGCGGGCGTGTTCTCGAGCTGCTGGCTGATGTCAGCCCACTGGCTCGTGAGGCGCTGCACGTCGAGAGTGAGCTGCTCTTCGGTCGCACCCTCAGCCGCGGTGCGCACAATGACGCCGACGTTCTCGGGCAGCACGTCTTTCAGAATCTTCTTGAGGCGTGCGCGCTCGGTGTCGGGCAGCTTGCGGCTGATGCCACTCATCGAGCCGTTGGGCACGTAGACGAGGTAGCGGCCCGGGAGGCTCACCTGGCTCGTGAGGCGAGCACCCTTGTGGCCGATGGGGTCTTTCGTGACCTGCACGAGCACCTTGTCGCCGGGCTTGAGCGCAAGCTCGATGCGGCGCGGCTGGGTCTTGCCGTCGCTGTCGAGCGCGGCGGAATCCCAGTCGACCTCGCCCGAGTAGAGCACGGCGTTGCGGCCGCGGCCGATGTCGACGAAGGCGGCCTCCATGCTCGGCAGCACGTTCTGCACCTTGCCGAGGTAGACGTTGCCGATGAGGCTCGACTCTTGCGAGCGGGCCACATAGTGCTCGACGAGCACGCCGTCTTCGAGCACGCCGATCTGGATGCGGCCGTCTTTCGACCGCACGATCATCTGGCGGTCGACGCTCTCGCGGCGGGCGAGAAACTCGGCTTCGGTGACGACGGGGCGACGACGACCGGCATCGCGACCATCGCGGCGACGCTGCTTCTTGGCCTCAAGACGGGTCGAGCCCTTGATGCGCTGCGGCTCGGTGATCGGCTCGGGGGTGCGGCGGCCGCGCTGGTTGCCGCCCTGCTGGCTGTCGCGCTGAGTGTCGGGGCGCGAACCGTCACCGTCGGTGGATGCTCCGCCTCGCGTACGGCGAGAGCGCGAGCGACGACGGCTCGTGCCCTCCGAGTCGTCGAACTCGTCGTCGCGCTCGACCGCGCGGGCGGGCAGCGCGGCGACCGGCGGCGCGAAGAACAGCAACGACGTCGTCGACTCGGGCTTGAGCTCGGGGAACGCGGGCTCGGTCGGCACCGCGGGCTGCTCGGCCGACGCGGGCTGCTCGGTCGACGCGGGCTGCTCGGCCGACGCGGGCTGCTCGGCCGAAGCGGCCGGCTCCTGCGTCGACTCGGCGTCGAGCTCGGGCGACTCTGCGGCCTTCTTCGACGTTGATCGCTGTGCCGGGGTCTTCGCGGCGGGGCTGGCGGGCGCCTCCGGCTCGGCGGGCGCCGCGGCCTCGGCAGCAGCATCCGTCATCGGCTCGGCGACCGGCTCGGCGAGCGGGCGATCATCGAAGCCGGGCTCGCCTTGGCCGGCGTGCTCGCTGGCCTTCTTCGGGGTGGCTTTGCCGAAGAGTCGCGTGCGCTTCTTGGGTGCCGTCGTGTCGTCGTTCGTGTTGTCGTCACTCACCATCGCTGGTGCACTCCTCAACCGCTCGAGCCGCGCCCGTACGGTGACATTGGGGGCGAGAGAGATTCTCTCTCGCCGAAATCTTTGGTTGTCGCAGCGTGCGCCCCCGACTCGGGTCCGGCGCTCAAGCGCCCTCTCACGACGCGGTCACTGCCGCCGCATTCGCCCTGTCACCACGGTGCGGCTGAGGAAACTGGCTATCCCTCGCGGTCGCGGCAATCGGTGCCGCAATACTGGTCCGGTTATGCCCGGAAAGCTTTGTTGGTGGTCGTCGCGAGCGCGGCTGGCGACGACTGCCCCTCATTATCGCACGGACTCGGCGACTCAGGACGTTCGACCCGGGTGCGACTCACCTGGCGCCGCCATAATCGGGAGGTGACTGTCTCGACTGCGCCCGCCCTTCACCCTGCTGCGGATGCTCGCCGCCCGTTCGGCCTCGCCTTCACGCTCATCGTGACCGGCGCGGTGGGGTGGTACGGCGCAATGTCGCTCATCATCGAGCGCGTGCGGTCGCTGCTCGATCCGGAGTACGTGCTCAACTGCGACGTGAACCCGCTCGTCTCGTGCGGCGAGATCATGAGCACGTGGCAGGCATCGCTACTCGGTTTTCCGAACCCGCTGCTCGGCGTCGCCGGGCTCGTCGCGCCCATTGCCGTGGGGGTCGCCCTGCTTGCTGGCGCGCGCTTCGCCCGCTGGTTCTGGTGGAGCTTCATGGTCGGCGTGACGGGCGCCTTCGTCTTCGTGCTGTGGCTCGTCGATCAGGCGCTGTTCCAGATCGGCGTGCTGTGCCCGTGGTGCATGCTCGTCTGGGTCATGGTGATTCCGATGTTCTGGGTGCTGCTGACCTGGTCGCTCGCCGCCGGAGTGCTCGTCGACAGCCCGCGCGCACGCGCGTTCGGCTCCACGGTGCTGCCGTTCGTCTGGGTGCCGATTCTGGCGACAATCGTTGCCATCGCCGTCATGATAGTCGTGCAGTTTCCGACGCTCATCTCTCTGCTGCTGGGCTGACGACGCCCCGCCGGTCAGCGGTCTAGTCGAACCAGAGCGCGAGCTCGCGCGCGGCCGACTCGGGCGAGTCAGAGCCGTGCACGAGGTTCTGCTGCACCTTCAGGCCCCAGTCGCGGCCGAGGTCGCCGCGAATCGTGCCGGGGGCAGCCGTCGTGGGGTCGGTCGTGCCGGCGAGCGAGCGGAAGCCCTCGATGACGCGGTTGCCGGCGACGCGAGCGGCGACGACGGGGCCCGACTCCATGAACTCGACGAGCGGCTCGTAGAAGGGCTTGCCCTCGTGCTCGGCGTAGTGCGCGGCGAGCAGATCGCGGTCGGGCTGCACGAGCTTGAGGTCGACGAGCTGGTAGCCCTTCGCCTCGATGCGGCGCAGAATCTCTCCCGTCAGATTGCGGGCGACGCCGTCGGGCTTGATCAGTACGAGGGTCTCTTCAACGGTGGTAGTCATGTGGTCTCCTGATCGGTCGAGTCGGATGATGAGAGGTAGGCGGCCTTCGCGTCGTCGAGCTGGCGCCCCTTCACGACACCGTAAATCCAGAACGCGACGAACACGGCGGCGGTGACGGCGGCGAGCACCTCGATGAACCCCGTGGCGAGCAGCAGCACCTGCAGCGCAGAGCCGAACCACACGCCCCAGCGGTAACGCGCGACGCGCATCGCCACGATGAGCAGCAGCACGAGCACACCGCCGCCGAGAAAGACGGTTGACGAGGGCAGCACGCCGAGTCCGTTGATGGCGAGCGTGCCGAAGGCGACCGCAAGAATCTCCATGCCGAGCGTGATGCTCAGCAGCGACTCGGTCGCGCTTCGGTCGCGGCGCGGGCGCCGGGGCTCTGGCGTATCGAGGGTCGAGGGTGCGTCGCTCACAGTGCCCAATTCTGCTCTGCCGCGATGAGCATCGCCTGACCGGCCATCGTCACCGACCCCGTGATGAGCACGGCATCGTTGGGGCCGGCCTCCTGCCGCGCGAGGTCAATCGCGGTGGCGAGGCTCGGCTCGACCTGCACGCGGTCGGCGCCCGCGATCGACGCGACGGTCTCGGCGAGCTCGTCCGCCTGCAGCGAGCGCGCAGTGCCGCTGCTGCTCACGATGAAGCGGTCGACGACGGGGTCAAGAGCCTCGATGATGCCGCGCACGTCTTTGTCGTCGAGCACACCGACGATCGCCGTGACCGACTCGAACGCGAAAGAACCGAGCATGGCCTTGGCGAGCGCCTCAGCGCCGTGCGGGTTGTGCGCGGCATCGATGAGCACGCTCGGCTCGATGCCGATGAGCTGCAGGCGCCCTGGGCTCGTGACGGTGCCCAGACCCTCGGCGAGCACCTCGTCGGTGAGCCGCTGAGTGCCATTGCCGAGAAACGACTCGACAGCCGCGATGGCGACGGCCGCGTTCTGCGCCTGATGGATGCCGAAGAGGGGCACGAAGAGCTCGGTGTACTCCCCCGCCCTGCCGCGCACATCGATGAGTTGTCCGCCGACCGCGAGGCGGGCATCCGTCAGCGCGAAGCCGACGCCCTCGCAGACCAGCTCGGCCTCGTCGCGCTCGGAGGCGGTGAGAATCTCGTCCATCGCCTCCGGCTGCTGCAGGGCCGAGACGACGGTGGCTGCGGGCTTGATGATGCCGGCCTTCGTGCGCGCGATCTCGCCGACCGTGCTGCCGAGAAACTTCTCGTGGTCGAGCGCGATGGGCGTGAGCACAGCGACGTCGCCATCGGCGATGTTCGTCGAATCCCACTCGCCGCCCATGCCGACCTCGAGAATCGCGACGTCGACGGGCGCATCGGCGAAGGCCGCGAACGACAGCAGGGTGAGCGCTTCGAAGTTGCTCAGGGGTGCCTCGCCGTTGGCGGCCTGCTCGGCGTCGACCATGAGCAGGTAGGGCGCGATGTCGCCCCAGGTGTCGGCGAGCATGCGGTCGCTGATGGGCTCGCCGTCGATGACGATGCGCTCGTTGAGCCGCATGAGGTGCGGGCTGGTGAGCAGGCCCGTGCGCAGCCCGTAGGCGCGCAGGATGCTCTCGATCATGCGAGCCGTCGACGTCTTGCCGTTCGTGCCCGTGACGTGCACGATCGCGAAACTGCGGTGCGGGTCGCCGAGCAACTCGGCGGCGCGACGGGTCGGCCCGAGGCGCGGCTGCGGCGTGGCCTCGCCGATGCGCGCCAGCAGTTCGGCGTGCACCGCCTCGGCGGCCGCGCGGTCGTCGGCGTTGCGGTCTGCGGGGGTCATGCGCGCACCACCTTCACCGTGACGGATGCTCCGTCGCCGACCGCCGTCGTCTCGCCCTCGCCAGCCGCACCGACGTCGATCGAGGTGGCGAGCGTCTCTGAGCCGATGAGCGCTTCGTGCGCTGCGATCGCGGCGCGAGTCGTCTCGTCGTCAGAGCCGAGGCTCAGCGCGATGCGGTCGCTCACGTCGAGCCCCGCGTCTTTGCGCGCCTGCTGAACGGCACGCACGACGTCGCGCGCGAGACCCTCGGCGGCGAGCTCGGGGGTGACGCGAGTGTCGAGTAGCACGAACCCCGTGCCGGGCAAGAAGGCCACGGCGGCGGCAGGGTCGTCGAGTTCAAGCTCGAGTGTGTACTCCCCCGGCTCGAGCGCGATGCCGCCTGCTGTCACGCTGTCGCCGTCGATCGACCAGTCGCCGGCCTTCGCCGCGGCGATGACCTGCTGCACCTGCTTGCCGATGCGCGGGCCGAGGCCGCGCGCGTTGACGGCGAGGCGGCGCGCGATGCCGTACTCGGCGACGAGCTGCTCGTCGAACTCGACGAGAGTCACCGTCTTGACGTTGAGCTCATCGCGCACGATGTCGCTGAACGCCTCGAGCGCGGCCGCGTCAGGCGTCACGATCGTGAGGGTCTGCAGCGGCAGGCGCACGCGCAGGCCCTGCGCCTTGCGCAACGCCAGGCCCGAGCTGGCGATCGCGCGCACGCGGTCCATCGCGGTGACGAGCGACGCGTCAGCCGGGAAGTCCTCGGCCTGCGGCCAGTCGGTGAGGTGCACGCTCTCGCCGCCCGTGAGGCCTCGCCAGACCTCTTCAGCAACGAGGGGCGCGAGCGGGGCCGACAGGCGGGCGAGGGTCTCGAGCACGGTGAAGAGGGTGTCGTGAGCATCCCGATCATCGCCCGCCCAGAAGCGATCACGCGACCGGCGCACGTACCAGTTGGTGAGCACATCGGCGAAGTCGCGCAGGGCGGCAGCGGCGAGCGGGGCGTCGAGGGCTTCGAGCTGGGTCGTCACCTCGACCACGAGATCGCGCGTCTTGGCGAGCAGGTAGCGGTCGAGCACGTTCGTCGAGTCGCTGCGGCGACGAGCCTCGCCGAGCGTGCCGGCATTGGCGTACAACGTGAAGAAGTAGTAGGTGCTCCACAGCGGCAGCAAGAATTCGCGCACCCCCGCGCGAATGCCCTCCTCGGTGACGACGAGGTTGCCGCCGCGAATGACCGAGCTCGACATGAGGAACCAGCGCATGGCGTCGGCGCCGTCACGCTCGAACACCTCGCCCACGTCGGGGTAGTTGCGCAGGCTCTTCGACATCTTCTGGCCGTCGTTGCCGAGCACGATGCCGTGGCTGATGACGCTCGAGAACGCCGGCCGGTCGAACAGCGCCGTGGCGAGCACGTGCATCGTGTAGAACCAGCCGCGGGTCTGCCCGATGTACTCGACGATGAAGTCGCTCGGGTTGTGGCTCTCGAACCAGTCGGCGTTCTCGAACGGGTAGTGCACCTGGGCGAAGGGCATCGAACCCGAGTCGAACCAGACGTCGAAGACATCCTCGATGCGGCGCATGGTCGACTGCCCCGTGGGGTCGTCGGGGTTCGGGCGCGTGAGCTCGTCGATGAAGGGGCGGTGCAGGTCGACCTCGCCCTCGGCGTTGCGCGGCAGGGCACCGAAGTCGACCTCGAGCTCGGCGAGCGAGCCGTAGACGTCGACCCGCGGGTGATTCGGGTCGTCGCTCTTCCAGACCGGGATCGGGCTGCCCCAGTAGCGGTTGCGGCTGATCGACCAGTCGCGCGCGCCCTCGAGCCACTTGCCGAACTGCCCGTGCTTGACGTTGCCGGGCACCCAGGTGATCTGCTCGTTCAGCTCGAGCGCGCGATCACGCAACTCGGTGACGCGCACGAACCAGCTCGAGACGGCCTTGTAGATGAGCGGGTTGCGGCACCGCCAGCAGTGCGGGTAGCTGTGCTCGTAGCTGCGCAGCTGCAGTAGGCGACCCTGCTCGCGCAGCATGCCGACCAGGGTCTTGTTGGCGTCGAAGACCTGCAGCCCGGCAACTTCTGAGACGACGGCCAAGAACTTGCCGCCGTCGTCGACCGAGATGATGGTCGGGATACCCGCGGCGGCGCAGGTGTTCTGGTCGTCTTCACCGTAGGCGGGCGCCTGGTGCACGATGCCCGTACCCTCGCCCGTGGCCACGTAGTCGGCGACGAGAATCTGGAAGGCCTGCGGCCCGTAGTCGTCGACGAAGTAGTCCCACAGGCGGTCGTACTGCACGCCGCCGAGCTCGGCGCCCGAGATCGTGCGCGAGATCGCGTCGCGCGCGGCCGCGGCGTCGGCGTAGCCGAGCTCTTTCGCGTAGGCCGCGACGGTGTCGGCGGCGAGCAGGAAGGTGCGGGCATCCGTCGGCTCGATCTCGGTGCCTCGCGGCACGATCGCGTACTCGATCGCCGGGCCCACGGCGAGCGCCGCGTTCGTCGGCAGGGTCCAGGGGGTCGTCGTCCAGGCGAGCGCCTCGACGCCGGTGAGCCCGAGCGCCTCGGCTTTCTCGCCCACGAGCGGGAAGGTCACGGTCACCGACTGGTCTTGCCGCATTTGGTAGACGTCGTCGTCCATGCGCAGCTCGTGGTTCGACAGCGGTGTCTCATCGCGCCAGCAGTACGGCAGCACGCGATAGCCCTCGTAGGCGAGGCCCTTCTCGTGCAGCGTCTTGAAGGCCCACAGCACGCTCTCCATGAACGTGATGTCGAGCGTCTTGTAGTCGTTCTCGAAGTCGACCCAGCGCGCCTGACGCGTCACATAGCTCTGCCACTCGTCGGTGTAGCGCAGCACGCTCTCGCGAGCCTTGGCGTTGAACGCCTGCACGCCCATCTCTTCGATCTGGGCCTTCTCGGTGATGCCGAGCTGCTTCATCGCCTCGAGCTCGGCGGGCAGCCCGTGGGTGTCCCACCCGAATCGGCGGTGCACCTGCTTGCCGCGCATCGTCTGGAAGCGCGGGAAGACGTCTTTCGCGTATCCCGTCAGCAGGTGGCCGTAGTGCGGCAGGCCGTTGGCGAACGGCGGGCCGTCGTAAAAGACCCACTCGTCGCAGCCTTCGCGCTGAGCGACCGAGCGTCGGAAGGTGTCGTGCGCGGCCCAGTAGCCCAGCACCTCGTGCTCGAGCGACGGAAAGCTCGGCGAGGCGACGACCGACGTGTCGTCGCGATGAAGGGGGTAAACCATGGTGACTCCGGTCGGTGGTTGCTGCGGTCAGTGGATGCTGCGATCACTTTCCGCGAGGACGACCTGCCGTGACCGGCCTGCCGCGGTACCACCCCGCTTGCGCGGCATCCTTTTGCTGAAGGGATGCTGCGCCTCTCTGCATCGGCTGTGACGGGCCTGCCCCGCTCGGGTCTAGTGGTCTACCTAGGTAGACGTTCTTCCGAGAACTCCCCGGTGATGGCCGGTTCACTGTCTCTGCGTCTATGGTAGCGGGCCGATGCCGGGGAATACTTCGTGCTGCGGGTACGCTCGACCTCTTGTGAGTACAGAGACCGCTGCCGCCCCCGTCGTCCCCTCCGACCCGCGCATCGCACGTCGAGCCCGCTGGGCCTCGCTCGTCGGCACCTCGCTCGAGTCGTACGACTTCTACCTGTTCGCCTACTTCTCGGCGTTCTTCGCGGGGCCGCTCTTCTTCGAACCGCTCGGCGAGGTGGGGGCGAACCTCGCCGCGCTCGCGACGATCGGCGTCGCGTTCGTGATCCGGCCGCTCGGCGCGATCATCTTCGGCCACCTGGGCGACCGCATCGGCCGACGCACGATCCTGATCGTCACGATCACGATGATGGGAGTCGCCACCGGCCTCATCGGCGTGCTGCCGACCTACGACCAGGCGGGGTGGTTCGGTGCCGTGCTGCTCGTGCTGCTGCGCGTGCTGCAGGGCGTCTCGCTTGGCGGCGAGTGGGGTGGCGCCGTGCTCATCGCGACCGAGCACGAGACCCGGGCCAAGCGCGCGTTCGCCGCCGCGATGCCGCAGCTGGGCTCGCCCATCGGGTCGATTCTCTCGGCCATCGCCTTCATCTGGCTGACCCTCGCGCTCACGAGCGAAGAGATCGCCGAGTGGGCCTGGCGCGTGCCGTTCTTGACCGCGATTCCGCTGCTCGCCATCTCGCTCTACCTGCGGCTGGCGATCACCGAGACTCCTGTCTTCACAGCGGTGAAGGATGCTGGCCGCGCGCCGCGCATCCCCCTCGCCGCGCTGCTGCGCGCCCAGCCGGTCACGATCGTGGTCGCCGTGGGCGTCGCGCTGCTCGGCATCGGCTCGTACTCGCTCATGAACACGTACACGATCAACTACGGCGCCGCCGTGCTCGGCTTCGACTACTACGAGCTGCTCATTGCGACGACCGCTGGCGGACTGCTGCAGCTCGTCACCATTCCGCTCTTCGGCGCCTGGGCGACGCGCATCGGGTCGGGAATGGTCGTCGCTATCGGAGCGCTCGGCACTCTGCTCGTGGCGTTTCCGATCTACTTCTTCCTGCAAGAAGCGAGCTTCGGCTTCCTCGTCGGCATGATGATCATCGGCGGCATTCTTCCGACGATGAGCTGGGCGGCGCTCGGCGGAATCTTCACCGAGCTGTTCGACGAGCGCTACCGGTACTCGGCCCTCGGGTTCGCCTACGCGCTGGCCGCGGTCGTCGCCGGCTTCGTGCCCGCGCTCACGGGCACCCTCGGCGTGGCGACCGGCCAGGCCTGGTGGCACCCCGCCGTCGTGCTCGCCGGCATGTCGCTCATCACGCTCGTGTCGTCACTCGTCGCGATTCGCATCCGCGTCGACCGCGATGACGCCGAGCCAGTCGAAGAATCGGCTCTGGCCCCGCAACCGGCGAGCACTCTAGGCTGAGCGCCACCGGGGCCGACAGCGGCCTCGGCCGCACCGCCGAGCCGACGCAGGAGCCGTGATGAGTGACGACACCCCCACCGAGCGCTTCGACGCCCCGACCGAGCCGTTGCCCGAGGCCGGCACGCCGGAGGCACCCGCCACGAAGGCCGACGATGACGGCCAGAAGCGCGGCATGCTCATCGCTCTGCTCGCGATCGCCGGGGCCATTCTCGTCGCACTGATCGTGCTCATCGTCGTGTTGCTCAGCAGTGGGGGCACCAACGACGCCGGGCCGACGCCCGAGTTCACGACGACCGAGTCGCCGACGCCGACGCCCACCGAGGCTGAGAGCCCCGAGCCGTCAGACGAACCGAGTGAGGAGCCGAGCGAGGAGCCGAGTGCGACTGCGGCTCCGCCTCCGCCCCCGCAGAGCCCGAGCTTCGCGACCTTCAACGGCCCCAACAAGGCCACGTGCCCCGACACCTCAAGCTCGGTCGCGATCACGTGGAGTTGGAGCAGCAGCAATGCCACGGGCGCCTGGTTCGGCATCGGCACGAACAACGCGAAGGCCGAGCCGTTCGAGTCGGTGCCGACCACGGCGACGTACACCTTCAACTACCAGTGCTCTGAGGCGAGCCAGATCTACACGGTCACGCTCGAAGACTCGTCGGGTCGTCTGACCCACAAGACGGTGACCGTCACGCGCGACTAGCGATACTCGGGGTTCGCGTCGAAGCCCCAGCGCTCACCGTCGTTCCAGGCGCTGCGCACATTGCCGAAGGCCGGCACCCCGCCGGCGTCGCGCAGCATGCGCGCGAGGTGCAGCAGGTTCCAGGTCATGAACGTCGTGTTGCGGTTCGTGAAGTCGTTCTCGGGCCCGCCCGAATTCTCGTCGAGGTAGCTCGGGCCCGGCCCGACCTCGCCGATCCATCCCGCGTCGGCGGCCGGCGGAATCGTGAAACCGATGTGCTGCAGGCTGTACAGGGTCGACATGGCGCTGTGCTTGACCCCGTCTTCGTTGCCGGTGATGAGGGCACCGCCGACCTTGCCGTAGAAGACGTACTGCCCGCGATCGTTCGTCTCGCCGCTGTGGGCGTAGAGGCGCTCGATGAGCAGGCGCAACTGCGACGAGACCTCGCCGAGCCAGATGGGGGTGCCGACGACGACGATGTCGGCACGCTCGACGAGCGGCCACAGCGCTGGCCACTCGTCGGAATCCCAGCCGTGCTCGCGCATGTCGGGGTAGACGCCCGGCGCCACGTCGTGGTCGACGAGTCGAACGAGATCGACATCGACGCCTTGCGCCTCCATGAGCGCCACGCTGCGGCGCATGAGCCCCTCGGTGTGGCTCACCTCAGGGCTGCGCTTGAGCGTGCAGTTGATGAAGACCGCGCGAAGGTCGTCATATCGGGCAGGAGGAGCGGGAGCATCCGTCGTCATGCCTCTTCACGGTACGCCGATGCCGGGCCGGTACGATGAATTTACACTCCACACTCAGGCACCCTTAATCTCTGACACGGTGCCGCCTATAGCGAAGCGAGACCCGCGATGAGCCACGCCAGCCTGCCCGACAAGCCCGCCCTCGAAGGGCTCGAGCACAAGTGGGGCGAGGTGTGGGAGAGCCACGGCACCTACCGCTTCGACCGCGCGGCCGCGGTGCAAGCTGGCCCCGACTCGGTCTATGCCATCGACACTCCCCCGCCGACCGCCTCCGGCTCGCTGCACATCGGCCACGTCTTCAGCTACACACACATGGACCTCGCCGCCCGCTTTCAGCGCATGCGCGGCAAGAACCTCTTCTACCCGATGGGCTGGGACGACAACGGTCTGCCGACCGAGCGTCGCGTGCAGAACTACTACGGCGTGCGCTGCGACCCGACGCTGCCCTACGACCCCGACTTCACGCCGCCGTTCGAGGGCGGCGACAACGCGAGTTCGAAGGCCGCCGACCAGGTGCCCGTCTCGCGTCGCACCTTCATCGAGCTGTGCGAGAAGCTGACGGTCGAAGACGAGAAGCAGTTCGAAGATCTGTGGCGGATGCTCGGCCTCAGCGTCGACTGGAGCCAGACCTACCGCACCATCGGTGACGACGCGCAGCGCGCAGCGCAGCGCGCCTTCCTGCGCAACCTCGCCCGCGGTGAGGCCTACCGTGCTGACGCCCCGACGCTGTGGGATGTCACGTTCCGCACCGCGGTCGCGCAGGCCGAGCTCGAAGACAAAGAGATGCACGGGGCCTTCCATCGAGTGTCGTTCCACACGCCCGAGGGCGGCACGATCGACATCGAGACGACGCGCCCCGAGCTGATTCCCGCGTGCGTGGCCCTCGTCGCGCATCCTGATGACCCCCGCTATCAGGCGCTCTTCGGCACGACCGTGCGCACGCCGCTCTTTGACGTCGAGGTGCCGGTGGTCGCTCACCACTTGGCGCAGCAAGACAAGGGTTCGGGCATCGCCATGGTCTGCACCTTCGGCGACGTGACCGACGTGGTGTGGTGGCGCGAGCTCGACCTGGGCCTGCGCCCCATCCTGGGCAAAGACGGCCGCATTCTCGCCGAGGCCCCCGAGGGTATCGAGGGTGCTGCGCTCGACACCTACGCCGAGCTCGCCGGCAAGACGGTGTTCAGCGCGAAGGCGCGCATCGTCGAGCTTCTTCGCGAGTCGGGCGACCTCATCGGCGACCCGCGCCCCATCACGCACCCCGTGAAGTTCTTCGAGAAGGGCGACAAGCCGCTCGAGATCGTGACGACCCGACAGTGGTACATCGCCAACGGCGCGCGCGACGAAGACCTCAACGCGCGCCTGCTCGAGCGCGGCCGCGAGATCGCCTTCCACCCCGACTTCATGCGCGTGCGCTACGAAAACTGGGTCGGCGGCCTCTCGGGCGACTGGCTCATCTCGCGCCAGCGCTTCTTCGGCGTGCCGATTCCCGTCTGGTACCGCCTCGACGAGCACGGCGAGCAGATCGGTGAGCCGATCGTGCCGAGCGAAGACCTGCTGCCCGTCGACCCCGCCTCGATGCCCGCCCCCGGCTTCGACGAGGCCCAGCGCGGCCAGCCGAACGGCTTCATCGGCGAGGTCGACATCATGGACACCTGGGCGACCTCGTCGCTCACTCCGCAGATCGCCGGCAAGTGGGAAGACGACCCCGAGCTGTTCGATCTGGTCTTCCCCTACGACCTTCGCAGCCAGGGTCAAGACATCATTCGCACGTGGCTGTTCTCGACCGTGCTGCGCGCCGAGCTCGAGCACGGCACCCTGCCCTGGAAGCACGCCGGAATCTCGGGCTTCATCGTCGACCCCGACCGCAAGAAGATGTCGAAGTCGAAGGGCAACGTCGTGACTCCGGCCGCGATGCTCGACGAGCACGGCAGCGACGCGGTGCGCTACTGGGCCGCCTCGTCGCGCCTCGGCACCGATGCGGCGTTCGACCCGCAGAACCCGAAGCAGATGAAGATCGGCCGCCGCCTGGCGATCAAGGTGCTCAACGCCGCCAAGTTCGTCTACTCGTTCGAGGCGCCCGCGGGCACCGCGACGGGGCCGGATGCTGTCACCGAGCCCCTCGACATCGACATGCTCGCAACCCTGGGTGAGGTGGTCGCGACCGCGACCCGCGCCTACGAAGAGTATGAGCACGCGCGCGCCCTCGAAGCCGCCGAACAGTTCTTCTGGACCTTCACCGACGACTACCTCGAACTGGTGAAAGAGCGCGCCTACGGCTCGCAGGGCGAGGCCGGACAGGCCAGTGCCGTCACGGCGCTGCAACTCGCGATCGACGTGTTCGTGCGACTGTTCGCCCCGGTGATCCCCTTCGCCACCGAAGAGGTGTGGAGCTGGACGCACACTGACTCGGTGCATCGCGCCCCGTGGCCGACGGTCGACGAGTTGGGGGTGGACGCCCAACACGGCGGCCTGCTGCCCCTCGCGTCGCAGGCTCTCATCGGCATCCGCCGCGCGAAGACCGATGCAAAGGCCTCGCAGAAGACGCCCGTCACGAGTTGCGTGATCGCGGCGCCGAGCCTGCTCGAACTGGCGGCAGCCGATCTCGCCGCGGTCGGACGCATTGCGTCGCTCACGATTACCCCGGCCGACGAGGTCTCCGTGGTCGAGATCGAGCTCGGAGAGCTGCCGCAGGCCTGAGCGCAGCATCCTGCCCCCGATGGTGGGTTGTCTGCGCCTGTCAGCCCCCCCCTGTGCAGGGTGGACTGCCGGAAGGTGTCGCAACCACCCGGTACTCGGCGCGACACGCCGCGATCAGAGGAGCGACACGCCGCAGCGACAGCTCGAATGTCAGTGTCAGCGACACTCCGGGTCGATGAGCCTGACGGCGGCGCGTCGGCCAGACTGGAGTCATGAGCGAGATGACGACGACCGTGCGGCCGATCGAGGCGCGCGATGCGGCTCGATGGCGCGAACTGTTCACGGCCTACGGTGTGTTCTATGAGACCGCGTTCAGCGACGAGATTCTCGACGGCGTGTGGGCCTGGCTGATGGATGCTGAGCACCCGCTCGTCTGCCTCGTCGCCGAGGCCGAGGGCGAGCTCGTAGGCTTTGCGCACCTGCGCGAGCAGCCCGACACTTTCACGGCCGGCCCTGGCTGGTTTCTCGACGACCTCTACACCGTGCCCGAGGTGCGCGGCTCGGGTGCGGGCACCGCGCTGCTCGAGGCCGTCGCTGCGCACGCCCGCGCCCACGGCGGCGGAACGGTGCGCTGGATCACGGCCGCCGACAACGAGCGCGCGCAGCGCGTCTATGACCGGTTGGCGACCCGCGCGACCTGGGTCACCTATGAGTGGGAGGTCTGAAGCGTGCAACTGGGAACCCGCTGGTCGGTCGGCGACGAGCCGCCCGCACGCCTGAGCGCCGACGTGCGCGAGGCCATCACCGCGGTCGAGGGCGAGCTCGCGACGTTCGACACGAGCGCCTGGCGCTGGACCCTCACGTGGCTCGAGGGGCGACCCGTCGTCGAACTCGACGACGGCACGACGATTCGGGTGGCGCCCGATGGCACCGTGTCGATCGAGACGCCCTCGGCGCCCTAGCGGGCACAAAGGGGCACCCCGCCCTGAGCACCAGGAGGGCCGGGGCGTATCTCCCGGACCGACGCGGATGCTCGGATCATCCTGGTGCGTCGGGGCCCATGGTGCTCAGTGCGGGGTGCCGGTTCAGGGGCCGGGCGGCTGCCCGGCGCGTCGCGCTACTGGGCGATGCCGTAGCGCAGACTGTCGCGCTGCCGTGCCGCCGCGGCCTGCGCAGCGAGCCGCAGGGCCTGCTGCTCGTGCGTCGGTCGCTGCACGGGGCGACGCGCCCACGTCACGAGGGCAAGGCCTGTCGAGAGCACAAGTCGCCGGAAGAACGGCGTTCGGCGGTTCGAAACAGGGCGGTGCGGCACGGTGAGCGAGATCGATGCCGTGGTCATGGCGATCATCCCTTCGATTCAGAGGAGGAGTCGGTGACGAGGTCGGTGGTCTCGGCCGAAGCCGAGGTCTCGGCGGCGATCTCTTCGCCGTCGAGAACGGGAAAGGCGTAGTACTGCAGGTGCACCGGTCGCGAGCCCGGGACGCGCTGGCCGCGGTGCTCGCGGGCGAAGTCGACGATGAGATCGCTGACACGGTGGTTGAGGTCGTCGAGCTGCTCGGCGGTGACGTGCACGCTTGCTGACTGCAGTGCGAGCGCGTCGCGCCAGGCGGGACTCAAGACTTCGTGTCCGCGTTCGATGACGTCGCGCAGACCGAGTTCTCGGTGGTGCAGCCACTCGCGCATGATGACGCGCGACGCGGCTCGGCCGGCCTCGGTCTCGTCGAGTTCGGCGTTGCCGAGCTGGATGGGGCCGGGCACGCGCTCCCACCACCGCTCGCGACCGGTTCCGCGATCAGTGACCTCGCGCACGTAGCCGTGCTTCTCGAGCTGACGCAGGTGGTAGCTCGTGGCTCCGCTCGACTCGCCGAGGCGTTCTGCGAGCCGGCTCGCCGTCTGCTCACCGTAGGTCGACAGGGCCTCGATGATCTGCACACGCAACGGATGCGCAAGCGCTTTGAGGCCGTCGAGGTCGGCGATGCGGCCCTCGGTGTCGGTGCTGGCGTGTCCCATACGAGCAGAATAGCAATGCAAAGACTTCTTTGCAAGCACTTCTTTGCAATGCTTTATTTGCAAGGTGTTCTTTGCAAGCATCTCTTTGCATGTGCGGGCCTAGGCTAGATCTCATGTCGAACCCGTTCCTCGTGCCCAGCACCCTGCCCTACCAACTGCCGCCGTTCGCCGAGATCACCGATGACCACTACGCGCCCGCCATCGAGCAGGGCATGGCCGAGCAACTCGCCGAGATTCAGAACATCACCCGTCGCCGCGACATGCCGAGCTTCGAGAACACCATGGTGCCGCTCGAGTCGAGCGGGCAGCTGCTCATGCGTGTGCTGCGGGTCTTCTACAACAAGGCGTCAGCAGACTCGAACGACGCGACGAACGCCCTCGAAGAAGAGCTCGCGCCGAAGCTCGCCGCCCACGAAGACGCCATCAAGCTCGACTCGGCGCTCTACTGGCGCATCGCGCAGCTGCACGGGCGGCTCGACGAGCTGGCGCTGACTCCCGAGCAGCGTTACCTCGTCGAACGGCACTACACCGAGATGACCCTCGCGGGCGCGGGCCTCGACGACGAGCAGAAGACGCGTTTGAGCGAGCTCAACGCTCGCCTCTCGACACTCACGACCAAGTTCGAGAAGAACCTGCTCGCCGACACCAACGAGCTCGCTGTCGTGATCGACGACGCGGCCGACCTCGACGGCCTTTCCCCCGGCGAGATCAGCGCCGCCGCCCAGGCCGCCGCCGACCGCGGCCTCGAGGGCAAGTGTCTGATCACGCTCGTGCTGCCGACCGGCCACCCCTGGCTCGAGAGCCTCACGAACCGCGAGGTGCGCGACCGCATCATGGCGGCGTCGCGCGCCCGCGGCAGCCGCGGCGGTGAGCACGACAACCGCGAGGTGCTGCTCGAGATCGTGCAGCTACGGGCAGAGCGCGCCGCCCTGCTCGGCTTCGACAACCACGCCGCGTTCGTCACGGCCGATCAGACGGCGAAGACCCCCGCGCGCGTCGCCGAGATGCTCGATCGCCTCGCCCCGGCGGCAGCACGCAACGCCGCTGCCGAGCAGCAGAAGCTCGCGGCTCTCGCCGGCCACTCGATCGAAGCGCAAGACTGGGCGTTCTACAACGAGAAGGTGCGCAAGGCCGACTACGACGTCGACACGAGCGAGCTACGCCCCTATTTCGAGGCCGAGCGCGTGCTGCAGCAGGGCGTCTTCGCCGCCGCGACGAAGGTCTACGGCATCACCTTCACCGAGCGCACCGACCTCGTCGGGTACCACCCGGAGGTGCGGGTGTTCGAGGTGCGCAACGAGGATGGATCCGACCTCGGGCTCTACCTGCTCGACCTGTACACCCGCGACAGCAAGCGTGGCGGCGCGTGGATGAACGAGCTCATCGGGCAGAACACGCTGCTCGAGCATCCGACGATCGTCGTCAATAATCTCAACGTGCCCAAGCCCGCCGCGGGCGAGCCGACCCTGCTGACCTTCGACGAGGTCAACACGTTCTTCCACGAGTTCGGGCACGCGCTGCACGGGCTCTTCGCCCACGTCACCTACCCGCGGTTCACGGGCACGAACGTGTACCGCGACTTCGTCGAGTTCCCCAGCCAGGTCAACGAGATGTGGATGCTCTGGCCCGAGATCGTCAACGACTACGCGGTGCACCACGTCACGGGCGAGCCGATCCCGGCCGAGACCCTCGACCGCGTGCGCGCCGCGCAGCTGTGGGGCGAGGGATTCGCGACGAGCGAGTACCTCGCTGCGGCGCTGCTCGACCAGGCCTGGCATACGCTCAGCGCCGCCGAGGCCGCTGCCGTCACGGATGTCGCCGCGTTCGAAGCCGCTGCCCTGACACGCGTGGGTCTCGACAACCCCGCGGTGCCGACGCGCTACAGCTCGACGTACTTCGCCCACACCTTCTCCGGCGGCTACGACGCCGGCTACTACAGCTACATCTGGAGCGAGGTGCTCGACGCCGACACCGTGCAGTGGTTCGAGGAGAACGGGGGGCTCACGCGGGCCAACGGCGACCGGTTCCGGCACTATGTGCTCGGGCTCGGAGGCGCGGGCGACCCGCTCGACGCCTACCGAGAGTTCCGCGGGCGCGACGCCGTCATCGAGCCGCTGCTCGCGCGCCGCGGGCTCGTCGCGTAGTCGACATCACGCCGCCAGGGCCCGTTCGTACTCGAGCACGACAATGCCCGCGGGCATGTCGCGGCGACTCATCAGGCTCCAGTTCGAGCTCGGCAGGGGCGCACTGAACAGTGGTCGGCCCTGACCAGCGATGAAGGGATTCACCTTCACGATCAGACGATCGATCTCGTCGTGCAGGCTGGCGGCGAGTCGTCCGCCGCCGCACAACCAGATGTCTCCCGATGCCGTCGACTTGAGTCTTCGGATGAACTCGACGGGGTCACTGTCGACGAGCGTCACCTCAGGTTCGATGTCGCGGCTCAGCGTCGTCGACACCACGTACTGGTCGAGATGCGCGTAGGGCGAGCGCAGCCCGGCCCGCCGCGCGGGCTCGAAAGTCTCTCGACCCATGACGACGGTGCTCCATGCCGACGATGACGCGGCTTCAGCAATGCCGAGCTGCTGATGGAACGGTGTCGGAAACGACTGCGGATAGAGCTCGGCGAGCGCGCTCAGCGCGCTCGGATCGCTCGTGAAGCGGTCGGTCGACCCGTCGGCTTCAGCGATCATGCCGTCGATGCTCGTCGCGATGTAGTAGATCAAGTGGCGCATCGTGGTTCCTTTCACAACAGGTGTCGTGGTTGAAACTACTACGTCGATAGTGGTCTGTCTAGACTGTGCTCATGGTCGCTAACCCCTACCGACGCGCGCAGCTCAGCGATGCCGCGCTGCTGCTGCTCGCCCGCTCTGGCCTGCGTGGCGTCACCCACCGCGCCGTCGACACTGAAGCCGGGGTGCCCGCCGGCACCACATCGAATTACTTTGCCGACCGAGCCGCGTTGCTCAGTGCGCTCGCCGAGCGGGTGTACGAACGCCTTCAACCCGACCCCGACGTGCTGCACCGACTCGAGTCGCTGCCGCGCAACCGAGACACCTTCGCCGACTACATGCGCGATATCGTTCGCCGCGCAACAGACGAGCCGACCTTGATCTTGGCGCTCTGGGAGCTCCGCATCGAATCAACTCGCAATGCCGAGGTTGCCGAACTGGTGACCGCCACCGTGCAACGAGCATTTCAGTTCGATGTGGACTACCACCGGGCCTCGGGCCTGCCAGGCGGCGAGGTCGAGGTCTCACTGCTCCACTGGGCCATCGACGGACTGCTCATGGACCTGCTCGGCCCACCCATGGGGTCATCGATGACGCCTGATCGAGCAGTCGAGCTGCTAGTCGATCGCCTGGTGCCAGACGATAGTGCTCGGGTGGCACCGTAGAAGCGACGCGTCAGAACCAGGTGCTGAGCCACGGCGCGCGCGAGACGCGCAGCATCGCGTCGAGGCGAGCCGCCGAGCCGGGCGAGCCCTCAACCAGGCGGCCGGCAACACGCAGCGCGTCGACCGGGGTGCCGCCGAGCATGAGCGCACCGAGCGCCTCGGCGCCGAGGTCGATGACCGCCGCGCCGCCGGAGCCGCCGTCGTGCGCCGTGACCGTCGCAACGCCGTCGGAATCGGTGGCGAGCATCCACGCGCCCTCGGCGAAGCCGAGCGGATCGGTGACGCGCAGCAGCACCGCATCGGCCGCGGCATAGCGTCGAGCAGTCAGTGCCGCGGGCACATCGAGCACGCGCAGCCACAGGTGCTCGCGTCTCGCGATCGTCTGCACGGCGCGCGGGTTGGAGACGAGCCAGGGCAGCGGCTCGTCAACGGGCCGGAGATGGGCGAGCACTGTTGCCACCAGATCTTGATCGAGCACGTAGTGCCAGAGGGCCACGTAGGCGTCGTCGGTCGCTGCGCACAGGTACTCGACGGTGAGCGTGTGAGCGGCGAAGTCGGCCTCGTCCTCAGCGACCGAGTAGAGCACGAAGCCCTGCGGCTCGCCGTGCTCGTCGTCGTAGCGCGCGGCTCGCAGCTTCGGGGCATGAGAAGCCGTACGGGCCGACACTGCGAACATGCGGTCCCACAGCAGTTCTTTGCCCGGAACTTCGCCGGCGATGCGCTCGTGCGCCCGAGTTGCCAGCACGGGCGCGAGCCCCCGTAGCTCGGGTGCGCTGACGCGGTGAACGCGGCCGCTCGGCATCACAGCCGTCATCTGCAGCCCGCGCGTATCGATGCGGTAGTCGGCCGTGTAGGCGGCGGGGCCGAAACCCCATCGGCCGTAGATCGTCGCCTCAGACACCGTGAGCATCGCGAGCGGAAGGCCCGCCGCGTGCGCCGCGCGAAGCTCGCCCTCCAGCAGAGCGCGCGCGATGCCGCGACGGCGGTGGGTGGCCGCGACAGACACCGCACTGATGGCCCAGCCGTCGAGCGCGCGGCCGTCACCCAGGCTGACGGTCGACCGCCACGAACCGACCGTCGCGATCGGATGATCAGGCTCTGCCGTCGCCGTATCCCACACCCCGATCGAACGCGTGCCAGCGAGCGCGGTGCGGTACTCGGCGAGCTGCTCCACCGTCAAGGCGTCGAAGTGGAACCCGCGGTGATCGGCCTGCAGCCATCGGTCGTGCTCATCGGCATCGTCGGTATCGACGACGGCGTACCGCAGCTCCTCGGCTTCGAGCGCTACGCGCGAGGTCTCGTCGAGCGGAAGGTCATTGTGCGCGTGGGGCATGAGGCCAGGCTAGCGACCACGGCTACTGCAGGCCGCGGCGCAGGGCGGCGACGGCGGCCTCGGTCGCATCCACCCCATCGGCCGCGGCGCGCTGCTCGAGGGCTTCGGCGAGGTCGGTGGGCAGCGCGAGTGAGAGGTGCCCGGCGGGCGCGGGGGCACCGGCAGCAGCATCCGCACCCATCGCATCGGCCACCGCGACGGCCGGCGCATCTTTCACGAAAATGGCCAGCACGGGCACGACGACCGTGCCGAGCACGTCGAGAATGCCGACGACGCCGAACAGTCGCCAGTACCACTCCTCGTTCTCGTACCCGGGAATCTCGCCCTCGCTCACGATGGGCAGAATGATCATGATCGCCACCGCCGCGATCATCACGAGCGTGATCATGAGCCCGATGCGGATGACCGCACGCCGTCGCCCGGCGAGCAGCAGCAGCAGGTTCGCGTGCGCGAAGCTCACCGCGATGATGCCCGCGGTCGCGAACACCTTGAGCCACTCGTCGAAGCCCGGCGAATCCCAGTCGCGCCAGATCAGAACCAGGCCGGCCACGAGCGTCACCGTGCTGGCCGCGAGACCGACGAATCCGACGATACGCATGGCCCGGTCGGCGATGGCGAGGTGGCAGAGCGCCGTGATGCTCGTGGCGCCGAGCAGCAGGGTCGTGAGCACGATGCGGCCCTGCGTCTCGCCGAAGTCGCCGCTCAGCAGGGCGATGATGCCGACGACGGCGGCAAGTGAGAACGACACGATGATGCCGTAGATCGCTCCCTTGCGCGCGGCACCGATGGCGGCATCTCGGCGGTGGTCGGCGGCAGCGGTGCGGGTGGGCTGGGTGGTGGTCATTCCGGCTCCTTTGCTGGGGCGCCCTCGACCATACTCCTCGGCTGCCGCGGGCGGGTGACGAGCATGACGAGTGCGCCGACGAGTAGCCCCCAGAACGCGCTGCCGATACCGAGCACGACAACACCCGACGCGACGACGATGAGGGTCACCGCCGCGGTCAGCCGAGTCTCGGGCACCTCGAACGCGCTGACGAGACCTGTCGTGAAGGCCCCGAGCAGCGCCAGCCCGGCGACGGCGATGATGAGGATCGGCGGGGCCGCCGAGACAAGGGCCGTCGCGACTCCCGCCCCCAGACCGAGCAGCACGTAGGTGACGCCGCCCGCGATCGGGGCGATCCAGCGGCGCGCAGGGTCGGGGTGCGAGTCGGGCCCGGCCATCAGCGCGGCCGTGAGCGCCGCGAGGTTGAGCGCATAGCCGCCGAAGGGCGCCGTGAGCGCGGTGGCGGCACCGGTCGCGGCGAGCACGGTGCGCGCCGGCACACCACGGAAGCCCAGGGTCGTCAGCACAGCGAAGCCTGGGACGTTCTGCCCGGCCATCGTGACGATGTAGAGCGGCACGCCGAGCGACACGATGACGAGCGGGTCGAACGTCGGCAGAGTGACGGTGAAGCCCGGTGCCAAGGTAGCGCCGGTCATCCACTCGCTACCGGCACTGATGACGACGCCGATGATCGCCACGAGCATGGCGGCCGGCACCGCCCAGCGCGGTAACCACCTGATGAGCAGCAGCCACACGATGATCACCGGAGCCGCCAGCAGGGGCTCTTGCAGCACTGCGGTGACGGGCGCGATGCAGATCGGGAACAAGATACCCGCGAGCATCGCCCCGGCGAGCGGCATCGGGATGCGCGTCATCGCGCGGCCGAGTGGTGCCCACAGCCCGCTCACGAGAATGAGCAACCCGCACACGATGAAGGCGCCGATGGCCGCACTGTACGAACCGGTCGTGCCCTCGGCCGCGACGAGCAGCGCAGCGCCGGGTGTTGACCATGCGAAGCTCAGCGGCAGGCGAAACCGCCACGACAGCAGCGCGGCGAGCAGCGCCTGACCGATGCACAGCGCGAGCAGTCCGCTCGCGGCCTCCTCGGGGCTCGCCCCGACGGCGAGCAGCCCGGCAATGACGAGGGCGAACGAGCTCGCGAAGCCCGTGAGCGCGCCGATGACCCCGGCGATGATCGGCTGCAGCACCCGCTCAGCCTACGGCGCTGGATGTTCGTAACTCATGCTGACGTGAAGGATGTGACGGGTTGGCCCGTCAGATGTGGTCGATCAGCCTGAGTTACGAACGGAACACGTCGCGCAGCGCCGGCCAGTCGGCGGCGCGCACGTAGACCGGGGCCTCGTCGAGAGGCACCTCGGTCGTGTGGGTGGCGCCGCCCGTCACCTGTTCGCCACTGAACGCGTGCACCCACTCCCCCGCAGGCAGAGTCGCGGTGTGCGAAATCGCCCCCTCGGTGGCGACCGGCGAGACGAGGATGCTCCTGCCGAGCATCCACTGCAGGGGCGAGCCCCACAGCCGATCGTCGTCGGGCCAGTCGAAGAACAGCGGCCGCATGAGCGAGGTTCCCTGCTCGATCGCCCACGCGCTCTCGGCCGAGAGGTAGGGCACGAGCCGCTCACGTAGCTGCACGATGCGCTGCACGCCCGGCAGCACGCGGTCGTCGCCCGTGCGTTCGGCGATGTTCCACGGCGTGCGGTCGCGGCTGGGCGAGCGGTGGTGGTTGAACTCGGAGTGGTACTGCATGATCGGCACGAACGCCGCTGCGGCCATCGAGCGCAGGTAGAGCTCAGCCGTGGGGATCTCTCCGCTGAAGCCGGCGATATCCCACCCCCAGTAGAGCACCCCGCTCGCCGTGGCGTTGAGCCCCGCGAAGAGTGACCAGCGGAAGGCCTCCCAGGTCGAGTTCTCGTCGCCCGCCCAGAAGGCGCCGTGCGCCTGCGAGCCGGTGAACCCGGCGCGCGAGAAGGTCACCGGCGCTTTGCCTGCGCGGCGCAGCAGGTCGCCGTAGGCCTTCGCATACGCGACGGGGAAGGTGTTGTTCGCCTCGTCGCCGCGGCGACCATCGAGATACTGCAGCTCGCGACCCCAGGCGTGCTCGCCGCCGTCGGTCTTGAAGCCGTCGATGCCGAGCTCGTCGACCAGGTAGCGGCGCTTCTCGGTCCACCACTCGGCCGCGCGTTCGTCGGTGAGGTCGGGCATGAGCCCGAGCGGAAACCACCAGCCGCGGTTGCGGTAGGGCCGCAGCCGGCCATCGGGCCCGGGCTCACGGATGAGCGTGCCCTCGCGCACGGCGGCATCGGCGTCGTGCCGCGTCTGCCCGCGCGGATGCGGCCGCATCTTGATGAGCGGAATCTGCCAGAGCAGCAGCGCGATGTCGCGCGCGTGCAGCTCGTCGACCATGCCTTTCGGATCAGGCCAGGCGCCCTCGGCGGGGAAGGTGAAGTCGGAAAGGCGCATCGGGCCGCCGTCGGCGCGCGGCGCGTACTGCGCGTCGCGCCAGATGTGGAAGGTGCTCTCGTCGCTCCACGCCTCGATCACGATGCTGCCGATCGGGATGCCGTGCTCGCGGTGCAGGTCGGCCTGCCGCATCACCTCGGCCTGCGTGTTCCACTCGTTGCCGCTCGCCCACAGCCGCAGCACCCAGTCAGGCAGCTGCTCGGGGCGACCGACCTCGCCGAGGAAGGCGTCGAGCACGTCATGCGGGGTGCCGGTGTACGCAGCGACCTCGATGACGCTCGATGCTGCCCTGGGGCTGTCGACCTCGGCCTCGATCACGAGCCGGTCGGGTGCCGATGCACCGACGTCGAACCACACACGGCGCGAGGTGCGCACGTGGAAGCCCCAGCCGCGGCTTCCCACGACATGGGCGAACGGCATGGGCAGGTAGGTCTTGCGCTCGGCACCCTGAGACTTGTACTGCTCGAAGACGACCGAGTCGAGAGACTGGCCGCGGTGGTCGAGGGCGTCGAACCGCTCGCCGAATCCGCTCACGCGCTCGCCGTCGCTCAGCGCGAGCGCGAAGCGTGCCCGCAGCAGCCGCTCACCGTCGTCGAGCACCTCGACGCTGCCCGGCACGAGCCCGGCAGCGGCATCCACCGCCACGGTCTCGTCGGGGGCCGATCGCCAGGCGGCGACCCGCACGTCGAACCAGCGCGTGCGCTGCGAGGCGGGCGCGTCTGCGGGTCCGCCGACGAATCGATAACGATAGGCCCGGTGCGGCGCGAGGTCTCGCAGCGTCACCGAGTAGCTGCCCGCGGCGCGGGCAAGGCGGGCCTGCGCGCTCGCGAGGTGGCCGCCGTCGACGGTCTGCCCGCGCGAGCGACGAACGGCACGATCGAGGGGATGCTCGTTCACCGCTGTGCCGTCATGCCACTGCAGCGTCACGATGTCGACCTCGGCCGACACGCGCACGCCGAGCGTCAGCGGCTCGCCGGCGACCGGGTCGACCGGGTCGCGCTGCTCGGTGTCGACCGAGTAGGGGTGGCCCGAACCGAAGGGAACGTGCCGGATCATGCGCTCACCCCGGCAGAATACGTCGAGGGCTGCAGCACGTCGAGCTCGACCGCGAGCCGCACGAACATGGCGTGGCTCCACAGCAGGGGTGTGGCGACGGGGCCCCAGCGTTCGAGCCACTCGTTGCGCCGCTCGGGCGCCAACAGATGGTCGGGCACCTGCTCGGGCAGAAAGCCGTCGTCGGTCTCGGTGCCGGCGGCCCAGGTCAGCAGTCGCAAGGCCGCATCGCGATCGCCGGCGCGACTGTGAGCGAGTCCGAGAAAGCAGCTCAGCAGGGGCCACTGCCCGCCGCCGAAGAAGGTGTCGAGCAGGTAGCGGTGCACGCCGCCGTCGACGCTCAACTGCGTCTCGATCGCGCGGATGCTCGCGAGGCCCAGCGGGCTCGTCGCCTCGACAACGCCGAGGGGTGCGATCACGGCCGCGAGCGAGCCGTCGACCGCGGTCGAGCCGAGCCACTTGGCGAGGTGACCATCGTACGTGCCGCGGTCGGCGATGAGGCCGCGGGCGGATGCTGCTGCCGAGGTCGCCGCTGCGGCACCGTCGGCGGTCAGCAGGTCAGAGCGCGACGCGGCCTCGAGCCCGGCCACGACGCAGCCGAGCGTCGAGACGTGCTTCTCGGCCGCGTGCTCCTCCCACCAGTCGTAGCAGGGCCGCGACCATGTGGCGAGCAGGTAGTCGACACTCAAGCGGATGCCGTCGGCCCAGCGGTCGAGATCGAGGTCGTGGCGTTCGGCGTGAGCAATGCACGCCCACACCCACGTGCCGTAGCCGTCGGTCTGGAAGTCCCACCAGTCGTCGTCGCCCTCGTCTCCGTCGAAGGTGAAACGGGTGGCGAGCATGCGGTCATCGGGCAGCGGGGTGCCGGCGGCCTCCGCCGCGACGATCTGGGCGATGCGGTCGCTGCGCTGATCGAGCATCCGGTTGCACCAGTCGAAGAAGCGCGAGGCCGACTCGACGGCGCCCGCCGCCGACATGCCGTCGGCAATGAAGGCGCCGTCGCGAAACCAGCTGTAGCCCTGGTAGGCCGAGAAGGTGGGGCTCGCGGGGTAGGCGCCGCCCGCGTGCTGCAGGCTCTCGATGAGGGCCACGCTGCGCGCGGCGAGGTCGGCGAGCTGATCGAGATCGCTCGAGGTGGTGATGGTCATGAGCGTGGGCCCTCCAGGGCGTGGCCGGGGTGGGGTTCCGGCGACTCGCGCCGCCGGAACCCCACCGAGAGGTCGAGGGTTGCGGGTCAGCCGCCGATGACGGCGTTGATGCGCTCCTCAGCGCTCGCGAGTGCTTCGGCGACGGTCTTGCGACCGGCCTGGGCCTCGATGAGCTCCTCGTTCATGATGTCTTGCATCTCTTGCTGGCCGGTCGAGACGATCGGCTGGATCGCGATGCCGTCGAGCGAGTCGAAGACCGCCTGACGGTTGGCCGGGTTGTCTTTCGTCAGGTACAGCGCCAGCTGCGACTCGTCGCTGATCGGCGGCAGCTCCCAGCCCGACTCGAGCCGCACGTCGACCATCGTCTGCGACGAGGTCAAGAACTCGGCGAAGAGCGTGGCGGCCTCGATGTTCTCGGAGGTTGCCGAGACACCCACGGCGTTCGAGAACACGCCGCTGGCCTGCTGAGTCTTGCCCGGCTCGACCGCGATGTCCCAGTTGAAGGGCACATCGGCGACGGCGCCGAACACCCAGATGCCCGTGTGCAGCATGCCGAGCTTGCCGTCGACGAACAGGTTCGTGTCGAAGTCGGGGGTTCCCTGACCCTGCTCGATCGTCGGCATGACGGTGCCGCTCTTGTTCACGAGCCACTCTGCGGCCTCGATGCCGCCCGGGGTGTTGAAGGCCACCGCGGTGCGGTCGTCGTTCAAGAACGACTCGCCGTTCTGCGCGAGCACCTTGTAGTACTCGAAGAACGACACCGGCTGGTGGCTGCCCCAGATGTCGCCGCCGAGCGCGGTGATCGCTTCAGCAGCAGCCTGCTCGTCGGCCCACGTCCAGTCGGCCGTCGGGTAGTCGAGACCGGCCTGGTCGAAGAGGTCGGCGTTGTAGTACAGCACGACGGCCGAGAACGAGCTCGGCAGACCGTAGCTGACGCCGTCGCGCGAATAGGCCTCGATGAGCGACTCGCGGTAGGCCTCGGGGTTCGCGACCTCGAGGGGCGCCAGGGCGCCCGAGTCGGCGAGCGTCTGGAAGAACCCGAAGTCGGTGTCGACCACATCGGCGATCGAGCCGGCCGCGAGGTCGGTCTGCAGCGCCGTGAAGTAGTCGCCGTAGGGCAGCGTCGTCACCTCGACAGTGATGTTCGGGTTCTCGGCCTCGAAGGCGTCGATGATGGCGGCGAGGTTGTCTTCGTTGCCATCGTTCGAGATGAAGTTGCTGTAGGTGATGGTGACCGGGCCTTCGGGCTCGGCCGGCTCGGCGGCGCAACCGCCGAGCACGAGTGCGGAGACGCCGGCGAGGCCGACGGCTGCGATGAGTGAACGCTTCATGTGAGTGCTATCTCCTTTGATATTCGGTACCGGTGGTGCGGATCTTTTCGATGGGTGGGTTCCCGAGGACTACTTGATCCCCGAGCTGGCGACGCCCTGGATGATGTACTTCTGGGCGAAGATGTAGAGCGCGAGCATGGGCAGCACGCTGATGACCGAGCCGGCCATGACGACGTCCCACGCGGTCGTGTACTGGCCTTGCAGGCCGGCGAGCGCGATCGGCAGCGTCTGCAGCTCGGGTGATCGCAGCACGATGAGCGGCCACAAGAAGCTGTTCCAGCTGCCCATGAACGCGAAGATCGTCAGCGTCGCGAGCGCGGGCTTGATGTTCGGCAGGATGATCGAGAAGAACACACGGAAGTGGCCCGCGCCGTCGAGCGTTGCGGCCTCATCGAGCTCGCGGGGCACCTGGTTGACGGCCTGGCGCAGCAGGAAGATGCCGAAGGCGCTCGCGAAGGTCGGCAACAGGGCGCCGAGGTAGGTGTTGAGCAGCCCGAAGGTCTTCAGCTGGGCGAAGAGCGGCACGACCAGCACCTGCAGCGGAATCATCATCGTGGCGAGGTACACCGCGAAGACGACGCCGCGGCCCCGAAACGGCAGCCTGCTGAAGGCGTAGGCCGCAGTGGCGCTCGTGAAGAGCTGCACGATCGTCGTGATGACGGCGAGCATGAGGCTGTTGAGCACCACGCGCGCGAAGGGACGCTCGGTGAACAGCACCTCGTAGGCCTCGAACGACGGGTTCTCGGGCCACAGCTGCGGTGTGATCGAGAAGCCGGCCCCGGGGGTAATCGAGGTAATGAAGGTCCACAGGAACGGAAAGAACATCGCTGCTGCGCCGAGGATGACGGCGATGTGCAGCACGATCCAGCCCGCGCGGCTCGTGGTGCGCTCACGCATAGTGCACCCACCGCTTCTGACCGATGATCTGCACGACGGTCACGCCGAGAATGACGGCGAAGAGCATCCACGACAGGGCCGAGGCCTCACCCGCCGCGCCGTAGCGGAACGTGAGGTCGTAGATTTGTTGCACGACGACCTGGCTCGAGCCCGCAGGGCCGCCGCCCGTCATCGCGTAGACCTGATCGAAGACCTGGAAGCCGTTGATGAGCGAGATGACCACGACGAAGAACGTGCTGGGGCTCAGCATCGGAAGGGTCACGTTACGGAATCGCGCCCACGCGCCCGCGCCGTCAACCTTCGCCGCGTCGTAGAGATCGGGGTTGATCGCCTGGAGGCCGGCGAGCAAGATCACCATGACGAAACCGAGGTCTTTCCAGGCGCTCGCGAGAATGATCGAGGGCATCGACCACGCCGGCTCAGCCCACCAGCCGGGGCCGTCGATGCCGACCCAGCCGAGCACGGTGTTGACGACGCCGTTGCTCGGGTTGAGCAACCAGCGCCACACGACGGCGACGGCGATCCAGCTCGTCACGACGGGCAAGAAGTAGATGCCGCGCCAGAACGATCGACCCTTGAGAGCACGGTTCAGGGCGAGGGCGAGAATGAGACCGCCGACGTAGACGAGCGGCAGATAGCCGACGATGTAGTAGAGCGTGTTGCCGAAGACCGCGGCCGTGCCCGGGTCTGCGAGCAGCTCGGCGAAGTTGTCGAGACCGACGAACTGCATGGGCGTGATGAGGTTCCAGTCATGGAGACTGATCCATGCCGCCGACACCATCGGCACCAGCACGAACAACGCGAGCGGCACCGCGCTCGGCAACAAGAAGGCCGCGACCGTGAGGCCGTAGCGCCAGCCGCGCTTCTTCGGCGCGCGCACCGGAGCCGTGAGGCGCTCGACCGGCGCCCGATCGACGAGGCTCGTCTGCAGCGTCGAGACGCTCACGAGGGGTCTCCGGCCGGTGCCGCCTGCTCGACGAGCCGCTGACGCACAAGGTCACCCTGATCGCCCGCGACGCCGTCGGCGTCGAAGGGGGTCGCGAGCACGAGAGTCGCTGCGCCCTGCGCCCAGCTGTCGTCTTGCCAGCTCTCGACCGCGACGGCAACGCCGCGGCGCGACGGCATGAGCGCGGCGCGAAAGGCGGGCTCGAATCCGAATGACCAGTGCGCCCAGTCGGTGGTTCCTTCGCCGAGCACGATGATGATCTCGGGGTCGAGCGCGTGTACGAGCCCGGCGAGCGTGCGTCCGAGTAGGTGACCGGCCTCGCCGAAGATCGCGGCGGCAGCGGCGTCTCCCCCGGCGGCCGCGTCGCGCAGTGCGGCGAGAGGGGCGTCTGACCCGATGACCCCGCGCTCGCGGGCGATGCGCACGAGGGCGTCTTCACTGATGAAGGTCTCGAGACAGCCGCGGTTGCCGCAGCTGCAGAGAGGGCCCTCATCGCGCACGGGGATATGACCGATCTCACCGGCGCCCCCGCCCGTGCCGCGCACAATGACACCGTCGATGACGATCGCGGCTCCGACGCCGGTGCCGATCGTCACGACGAGAAAGTTGCGGTGCCGTCGACCCAGCCCGTAGAGCCGTTCGGCCATGGCCACGGCGTTGACGTTGTTCTCGACGAGCACGGGCAGCCCCAGCTCGCGTCGCAGGGTCGAACCGATCGGCACGTTGGTCCAGCCGAGCTGGGTCGAGTTGACGATGCCCGTGCCTTGAGCATCCACATCGCCCGGAACCCCCACGCCGACGCCCAGCAGCGGCGTGTCGGCTCCCCCGGCAATAAAGCGGCGCAGCCGGTCGGCGAGAACGGCGAGCATCGTGTTCGCCGCCGCATCGAAGGGTTCGCTCGCGGTGCGGCCGACCGAGCCGTCGATACCGACCTCGACGAAGGCGAGGTGATCAGCGGCGACCTTCACACCGACCGCGCGACCGGCGCTCGCGACGAGCCCCAGCATGCGCGCGGGGCGGCCGCCCTGGCTGGCCTGGTGGGCGAGCTCGCGGATCAGGCCGTCGGCGATGAGATCTTTCGACAACTGCGTCATGAGCGCCGGCGAGAGCGAGAGCGACCGGGCGAGATCGGCGCGCGAAGCCGGACCGTGCGCGCCCAGGTGCGCGAGAATCGCAGACCTGTTCACGTCGGTGCGTGCCATCGGACGAAGCGCCATTGGTGTCCCTTACTTCAGTAGTAAAGAAACCATAGAATGAAGTTCGGAAGCATGTCAAGCACCCGTCCGCGAAAGGCCATCAGATGAACGCCGATGTTCACGCCCGGTTCGAGCACTACCTCAACGCGGTCACCCGCCGCCTGCGCGATGACCCGCGGGTCGTCGGCCTCGTCGCTATGGGCTCGACGGCTGAGCGGCACAGGGTCGACGAGTGGAGCGACCACGACCTCGCGATCGTGACCCTGGCCGGGTACCAAGAAGAGCTGCGGCACGAGCGCGGCTGGTTACCCGATGCCGAGCATCTCGTGCTCGACGTCATCGAGTGGCACGGCGGCGGCAAGCTGATCTTCGACGACGGCCGCGTGGTCGAGTTCGGCGTCGCGACAGCAGAGGAGCTCTCCGGCTGGAGCGTGCACCACCACGACGTGTTGTTCGACCGGGGTGGCGTCGCCGAAGCGGTCGCGCTCGCCGTCGCGCGGTCGCCGCGCAATGCAGACGCCGACCTCGGCGAGACGCTCGCGATCGCTGTCGCGCACACCCACATCGGCGCCGGCAAGGCCGCCCGCGGCGAACTGCTCGCGGCCAGCACAGCGCTGCGGGGCGATGCCGTCACCGCGCTCGCGACGGCGGTTGCGATCATCTCTGACCCGGATGCTCGCGCCGACTACCTCGACCCCCGACGCCGCCTCGAGCAGACCCACCCCGAGGTCGCCCGAGCTCTCGCCGAAGCGATGCGACTCGATGAGCTGGCTCTCGCGCGTCGGTTGCTCGAGATCGCCGAGCAGCTCGCCGGCGATCGCGCGGAGTTCCCGCGCGCCGCGGTCGACGCCGTGCGCCGTCGGCACGGCTGGTCGACCGACTGAGGTCAGGGCGCCGCGCGGTACCAGTGGCGCACGTGCTGACGGTCGTGGCTCGCCTGCCAGAACTCGACCTCGGTGGGCGTCAGCGCCCACGCCGCCCAGTCGGGGTTGTGCGAGTCGGTCACGGCGGGTCGTGCAGCCCAGTCGGCCGCAGCCACCGTGCTCGGCAGCTCTTCGACCTCGCCGGTGAGGCGCACCTGGCGCCCGAGCTCGGGCCAGTAGAAGGTCATCGCCGCGCTCGGGTTCGCCGCGAGGTCGATGCCCTTGCGGGTCGAGCGCGCGCCGGCGAAGACCCACTGCCCGTCGACGAGGTCTTTCAAGATGAGCGTGCGCGCGGTCACGTGGCCCGTGGGCCCCGCCGTCGAGAGGGTGAAGACGTGCGGCTGCGCGACGCCGCGCGCGAGAGCGTCGTCGAGCCACTGCAGAAACAGCTCGGCGGCGTGCTCGGGCGCGGTCGAGGGGTCGAACGTCGGCAGCGTGGCCGGAAACGCCGGCAACGATCGCAGCCGGTCGCGCAGTGAGGTGCTCATGTCGTCAGGCTAGCCCGCCTGGCCGCGAAGAGGCACCCGCACATCGGCCCCGCCTTCGTGCGTGTAGCGCGCCCGCATACGCACGACGCCGTCGGTGGGCGCGAAACCGCCCGCGAGCAACGCCTGCCCCTGCTCGAACGTCGAGGCTCGGGCGAAGAGCTCGGAAGGCACGAACCCGAAGACGTCGCCGAGCTCAGCAAGATCAGCCGGTGAGCTCATCTTCATCAACCCGAGGTTGTCACACTGCGAGATCACGCCGGGGTGCACTTTCGAGGGCCGCTGGGTGGAGAGGAGCATCCAGATGCCGTATTTGCGCCCTTCCGCGGCAATCTGGATGATGCGTTCTCGCACCGCGACCCCGAGGGTTCCGCTGAGCTCGGGCGAGCTGACATTGTGCGCCTCATCGATGACGAGCAGCACCGGCCGCCGCTCTTCGCGCCGCAGCCACAGGTCATCGAGCACCGCGAGCACGACCGACAGAGACTCGTCGGGGTGCGCGAAGCCGCCGATGTCGAGCACGGTCGCGTCGGGGCGTTCGGCGATGATCTCACTGGCTGCCGGATGCTCGCCGGCCCAGATCTGCCACTCGAGCAGCCCGAGGTTCTCGATGCGCTGCGCGATCGCGAGCTGGCCCGGATCGTCTGACGACCGCAACCGGCCGATCAGGGTCGAGGCATCGAGGGTCTCTGCCGAGTCGGAGAGATGCAGAAAGGCGTTGTACTCGAGGCGGTCGACGATGGGGTCGAGGCGCATGATCGCGGCCTTCGACTGCGGCAGCATGGTCGAGAATCTCGCGCGCAGGGCGTCGGTGCCCTGATGCGCAGGCCGCAGCACGCGGATGTCGCGTGCGCGCAGGGCATCGCCGGCCGAGGAGTCGACGCCGTCGCGCACCTCGCCGAGCCGCACGAAGTCGGCGTTCGGGTCGATGATGACGAGGGGCAGGGCCGTGCGCAGCAGCAGCTCTTCGAGCACGACGCCGAGAGCGTAGGTCTTGCCCGAGCCGCTCTGGCCGCACCAGAACGTGTGGCGATTGAACTTCTCGGGCCGCAATCCGGCCGCGGTCGTTGTACCGTCGACGACCCCGACGTCGAGCAGCGACTCGGTCACGGTGTCACGCTCTCCGGGTCGACTCAGGCGGACTTCTCGCGGCGGGTGACCACCCGGCGGGGAACGATCGTCGGCGCAGCGTTCTCCATGACGGCGTCTTTCGTGACGACGATGCGCTCGACGTCATCGTGCGAAGGCACCTCGAACATGATCGGCCCGAGCACCTCTTCGAGAATCGCCCGTAGGCCTCGAGCGCCCGTCTGCCGCAGCACGGCCAGGTCGGCGATCGCGTCGAGAGCGTCTTGCTCGAACTCGAGCTCGACGCCGTCGATCTCGAACATGCGCTGGTACTGCCGCACGAGAGCGTTGCGCGGCGTCGTGAGAATCTCGATGAGCGCGGTGCGGTCGAGCGGAGTCACCGTCGTGACGACGGGCAGTCGGCCGATGAACTCGGGAATCAGACCGAACTTGTGCAGGTCTTCGGGCAACACCTCGCTGAAGAGGTTCTTCTCGAGCGACTTGTCATGCAGCGGGGCACCGAAGCCGATGCCGCGCTTGCCCGCCCGCTGACTGATGATGTCTTCGAGGCCAGCGAAGGCCCCCGCCACGATGAACAGCACGTTCGTCGTGTCGATTTGAATGAACTCTTGGTGAGGATGCTTGCGCCCGCCCTGCGGGGGAACGCTCGCAACGGTGCCCTCAAGAATCTTGAGCAGCGCCTGCTGCACGCCCTCGCCCGAGACATCGCGCGTGATCGACGGGTTCTCGGCCTTGCGGGCGATCTTGTCAACCTCGTCGATGTAGATGATGCCTGTCTCGGCACGCTTGACGTCGTAGTCGGCGGCCTGGATGAGTTTGAGCAGAATGTTCTCGACGTCTTCGCCGACGTAGCCAGCCTCGGTCAAGGCCGTGGCATCAGCGACCGCGAAGGGAACATTGAGGCGCTTCGCCAGAGTCTGGGCGAGGTAGGTCTTGCCGCAGCCGGTGGGCCCGATGAGCAAAATGTTGCTCTTCGCGATCTCGACATCGTCGGCGAGCTGATCTGCCGCGGTGATCGTGGCGCGGGCACGGATGCGCTTGTAGTGGTTGTACACGGCGACCGAGAGCGACTTCTTCGCCGCCTCCTGACCGATCACATACTCTTCGAGGAAGGCGTAGATCTCTTTGGGTTTGGGCAGTTCGAAGTCGACCGCTTCGCCCTCGTTCGACTCGGCGAGGCGCTCTTCGATGATCTCGTTGCAGAGCTCGACGCACTCGTCGCAGATGTAGACGCCGGGGCCGGCGATGAGCTGCTGAACCTGCTTCTGGCTCTTGCCGCAGAATGAGCACTTGAGCAGGTCGGCGCTTTCTCCGATGCGAGCCATGGCCTCACCCCTCCGTCGAGAGCCAGAACCCATAGCGGACCAGCCCTGAGTCGAGCCTAACGCGCACGAACGACGTTCGTCGTGCACCAGCGGCCCTCCGGGTGTCGCGGCATCGCCCCTCCCCCGCGGCGCTCGCTCCGAATGCTCGGCGAGCACCAACATCGCGCACCTACTCTGGAGTCACCATGTCATCACCACGCACCCGCTCCCTCGCCCCATTGCCGCTCGTCGGCGTGCTCGCGGTCGGCTTCGCCCTCGCGATCGCGGCGCCCGCAGCCGCCCACAACTTCATCGTCTCGTCGACGCCCGCCGACGGCGAGAACCTGACCGAGCTGCCCGAGCAGTGGCAGATCACCACGAACGAGACCCTGCTCGACCTGGGCGGTCAGGGGGCGGGCTTCGCTCTGCTCGTGAGCGACGAGCAGGGCCTGTTCTACGGCGACGGCTGCGTCACGATCGACGGCCCAGGTCTCTCGACGCCGGCTGCGCTCGGGGCCGACGGTGCCTACACGTTGACCTATCAGTTCGTCTCGGCCGACGGACACACGCTCTCGGGCGAGCTGCCGTTCACGTGGCAGGCTCCGGCCGACTTCGAGCCGCACGTCGGCCTGGCCGAGCCGCCGGTCTGCGGCGAGACCGCCAGTGCTCCGGCACCGGAGCCCACGGCGACAGCCGAGCCTCAGCCTGACGTGACCGACGAGCCCGTGGTCGACGCAGAACCGGTCGAGCCGGTCTCTGACGATGCGTCGCTGATCGTCATCGCGGTGTTCATCGCGGTGGTCGTCGCCATCGCGGGCGTCGTGACGGCCGCCCTCATGCGGGCACGAGGGCGACGCAAGGCCGAGCAGACCGATGGCCCGGAGGGCGCTGACCTCTAAGGACGAATGACGCGAGCCCCGCATCCGAAGAATGGATGCGGGGCTCGCGTCGTCGAGGCGAGGCGCGTTAGGAGGCGATCGCCGCCGGCAGCGTCTTGCGGCTCGTGAGCACCTGGTCGATGAGGCCGTACTCGAGGGCCTCGTCGGCGATGAGAATCTTGTCGCGGTCGATGTCTTTGTTGACCTGCTCGACACTGCGGTTCGAGTGCTTCGAGAGCGTGACCTCGAGCCACTCGCGCAGGCGCGCGATCTCTTTCGCCTGAATCTCGATGTCGCTCGCCTGACCGCGTCCGGCATCGCCCGTAGCTGGCTGGTGGATCAGCACGCGCGCGTTCGGCAGCGCGAGGCGCTTGCCGGGCGACCCAGCCGCGAGCAGCACGGCCGCCGCCGAGGCCGCCTGACCGAGCACGACCGTCTGAATCTGCGGACGGATGTACTGCATCGTGTCGTAGATCGCCGTCATGGCCGTGAACGAGCCACCGGGGCTGTTGATGTACATGACGATGTCGCGATCGGGGTCTTGGCTCTCGAGCACGAGCAGCTGGGCCATGACGTCATCGGCCGAGGCGTCATCGACCTGCACACCAAGAAAGATGATGCGGTCTTCAAACAGCTTGGCGTAGGGGTCTTGCCGCTTGTAGCCGTAGGCCGTGCGCTCTTCGAAGCTGGGCAGAATGTAGCGGCTGTCAGGCATGCCGGGAATCGCGGCGCCGTAGGAGGGGGTCTGCATGAGTCGTGTCCTTTTTCTCTCTCGCCGCTACTTCTTGTCGTTCGTTCCGCCGCCGCCGACGACATCACTGGCGGATGCGCGAATGTGGTCGACGAAGCCGTAGGCGAGCGCCTCTTCGGCCGTGAACCACCGGTCGCGGTCGCCGTCGGCGTGAATCTGCTCGACCGTCTTGCCGGTCTGCTCAGCCGTGATCTCGGCGAGCCGGTTCTTCATGTCGACGATGAGTTGCGCCTGCGTCTGAATGTCGCTCGAGGTGCCGCCAAAGCCGCCGTGCGGCTGGTGCAGCAGCACGCGGGCGTTAGGCGTGATGTAGCGCTTGCCCTTCGTACCTGCGGTGAGCAGCAGCTGGCCCATCGAGGCCGCCATGCCGATGCCGACGGTGACGATGTCGTTCGGCACGAACTGCATGGTGTCGTAGATAGCCATGCCGGCCGTGACCGAGCCACCGGGCGAGTTGACGTAGAGGAAGATGTCTTTCTCGGCATCTTCAGCGGCAAGCAGCAGCAGCTTCGCCGCGATCTCGTTCGCGTTCTCATCGCGCACCTCTGAGCCGAGCCAGATGATGCGGTCTTTCAGCAGCTTGTCGAAAACGCTGTTCGGCATTGCCGGTTCGGCCATGGGGAGTGCTCCTGTTCGTCGCGTGCTTCGAATCTACAGAAGCCGCGGCACGCGAACGGCCGTGTTCGCCCTGGGCAGAGCACGCCTGCGTGCCCGCCGAGAATGCTCGCCGTCGACGGCGCGCCTATTCGAGCAGCTCGGCCTCGATCTCGTAGGTCGAGCCGTCGAACGCGGTGACGCGCACGAGGGTCTCAGCGAAGCCGTCGGAGAGCACGACCGAGCAGATCAGCTCAGCCCCCACGAAGATCTCGACGTCGTCGGGCCCACAGTTGACGACCCCCCGCTCGCCGACGACCTGCTCGAGCGCACTCGCCACGACCTCTTGGAAGTCGGCGCTCGACACGAAGCCCGACTCGGTTTGAGGCTCGGGTGCGCCTTCGCTCGTGATGTCGATCTCGTAGTAGTCGCCGTCGATCAGCACGATCTCGACGCGCACGGGAATCTGCTGGTCGAGCCCCACTTCGGTGCCCGTGCAGTTCAGCACCGTGCCTACCTCGAAGGCCACCTCTTCGGTTCCGCAGTCGAGCTCGATCTCGGCTCCGACCTCGTCGCGAATGGTGCCCTCGGCGAGTGCGGCGACATCGCCAGCGGGAATGGTCGCGGGAGCCCCGATCGAGAAGCTGCACGCGGTGAGGGCGAGCACCACGGCTGACCCGAGGGTGGTGGCGCTCAGTACGCGAATCGTCGTCATGGCGAGACGCTACTCCTCAGCGACGGCGGGCGGCAATGAGCAAAAAGTCCCCCGCCCTACAGTGTTCCCGTGCCCCTTCTCCGCGCTGCCACGACCGACGATCTCGCGACCCTCGAATCGATCTGCGTGCTCACCGGCGACGACGGCGCCGATGCCTCCGGTACCTACGATCAGCCCGAACTGCTCGCGCACCACTGGGCCTCGCCGCACCTCGCCGCCGACCCGTCGCTGTGCACGATCGTGGTCGATGACGACGGCCCAGTCGGCTACCTCGTGGCGACCGCCGACACGGTCGCTTTCGAGGCCTGGTGCGAACGGATGTGGTGGCCGCCGCTGCGCGACCGGTACCCCCTGCAGGCTCCGCGCCGCGATCGCGACCAGCAGCTTGTCGACCTGATGCACGCGCCCGACCGCACCCCTGCATCCGTCACGGATGCGTACCCGGCGCACCTGCACATCAACCTGCTGCCGCGCGCGCAAGGGCTCGGGCTGGGGCGCGCGCTCATCGAGCGCCTCGTCGACCAGTTACGCGACCGCGGTGTCGCCGGCGTGCACCTCGGGGTCTCGGGCACCAACCCTCGAGCGATCGCGTTCTACGAGCACGTGGGCTTCGTGCGGGTCACCACCGAAGACGACGGCGGCATCGTCATGGGGATGCGCCTGCGCTAGCGGGAACGACGAGGGGCCCGGCGCCGCGGCGCCGAGCCCCTCGTAGCGATTCGCGACCTAGTGGTCGTGACCGCTGTGCTCGTCAGAACCGTGATCGTCGTGGTCGTGACCGCTGTGGTCGTCGCCATCCATCGCGTCGGCGACCGGCGCCACGGCAGCGGCCGTGAAGGCCGTGAGGTCGACGGCCTTGCCCTTGCTGTCGACGACCTTCGCCTTGCTGAGGGCGACCGAGAGCGCCTTCGAGCGGGCGACTTCGCCGACCATGCCCGGAATCTGGCCGTTCTGGTCGAGGATCTTGATGAACTCGCCCGGCTCCATGCCGTACTGCGAGGCACCCTGAATCAGGTACTGGGTCAGCTCGTCTTGGCTTACCTTGACCTCTTCTTTCTCGGCGAGAGCGTCGAGGAAGATCTGGGTGCGGAAGGTGTTGGTGCTCGACTCAGTCACTTCGGCACGGTGCGCGTCGTCGTCGAGACGGTTCTCGTTCTCGAGGTGGCGGTGCACTTCGCCTTCGACGAGCGACTCGGGCACCGGAATCTCGACCTTCTCGAGCAGCGCGGCGAGCAGCTTGTCGCGCGCCTCGGCACCCTGACCGAACGACTTCTGCTTGAGCAGCTGCTCGCGCAGGTCGGAGCGCAGTTCTCCGATGGTGTCGAACTGGCTGGCGATCTGAGCGAAGTCGTCGTCGGCTTCGGGCAGCTCGCGCTCTTTCACCGAGAGCACCGTGACCTCGATCTGCGCCATCTCGCCCTCGTGGTCGCCGCCGAGAAGCTTCGACTCAAACGTCGTGGTCTCGCCGGCGGTCAGGGTGTCGACGGCGTCGTCGATGCCCTCGATGAGCTCGCCCGAGCCGAGCTCGTACGAGATCGAGTTGGCGGTGTCGACCGTGGTGCCGCCGACGGTGGCGATGAGGTCGAGCTGCACGAAGTCGCCCTTCGTCGCAGGACGGTCGACCGTGACGAGCGTGCCGAAGCGGCTGCGCAGGTTCTCGAGCTCGGTCTCAACCTCGTCGGGGGTGACATCGGTCGCCTCGACCTCGATCTTGAGGCCGTCGTACTTGGGCAGGTCGAACTCGGGGCGAACATCCACCTCGATGGTGACGAGCAGGTCGCCCGAGAAGTCTTTGTCGCTCGGCCACTCGGTGACGTCGGCCGACGGGCGGCCGAGGGCGCGCAGGCCCTGGTCGGCGATCGCGGTGCGGTAGAACCCGTCGAGACCTTCGCTCACGGCGTGGTTGAGCACCTCGCCGCGACCGACGCGCTGGTCGATGATGGGCGGCGGCACCTTGCCCTTGCGGAAGCCGGGAATGTTCACCGTCTCGGCGATGTGCTTGTAGGCGTGCTGGATGCTCGGCTTCAGCTCATCGGGCGTGACGGTGATGGCGATCTTCACGCGCGTCGGGCTGAGCTTCTCGACCGTGGACTGGACCAAAGGGAATTCTCCTGAATGTGTGTGCGAGGGGCGATGGTCGGGGCGACA
>NZ_JAHHDS010000004.1 GCF_019739195.1 Microcella sp.
CGTGTCGGCGGCCTGCACGGCCGCGTCGCGCGCGAGCTCGGTGGCGATCAGGTCGGGCGCGCCGATGTACGAACGGCCGAAGCGCGAGCGCGAGCCATCGAGAATGCCGACCTGATCGGTCTGCTCAGCCTGCGCCTGCACACCGAAGTAGTACTGCGTCTCCTCGTCGATGATGGGCAGGATGCTCCTGCTGACCGACACGCGGGGTTCACGCTTCCATCCGCGCGCCGCCCAGGCCTCGCGGAACATCGCGATCTGCTCGGCCTGCAGTTCGTCGAACGGCACTCCGGTGTCTTCCGTCAGCAGCGTCGAGCTCATGAGGTTCATGCCCTGCTCGGCCGTCCACACGGCGGTCGCGCGCGTGCCGGCACCCCACCAGATGCGGTCGTACAGGCCTGGTGACTGAGGGGTCACCGGCTGGGGCTTGTCAGTGCCGATCATGCGCGGGTTGCCAGGCGCGAAGCCCTCGCCGTCGATCGCGCGACGGAAGAGGTCGGTGTGCTCGCGGGCCATGTCCGCATCCGTCTGCCCCTCGGCCGGCACGTACCCGAACGAGCGCCAGCCGTCGACGACGGTCTCGGGTGATCCCCTGCTGATGCCGAGCTGCAGCCGCCCACCGCTGATGAGGTCGGTGGCGCCGGCCTGCTCGGCGAGCGCCCAGGGGTTCTCGTAGCGCATGTCGATGACGCCCGTGCCGAGCTCGATGCGGCTCGTCCGCGCGGCCGCGGCCGCCATCATCGGGAACGGGTTCGAGTGGTTCTGGGCGAAATGGTGCACGCGGTAGTACGCGCCGTCGACGCCGACCTCCTCGGCCGCGACCGCGAGCTCGACGCCCTGCAGCAGGGCTTCGCCACCCGTGCGGGTGCGCGAGCCGGTCACGCCCATCCAGTTTCCGAACGACAGAAATCCGAGCTTCGTCATGCTCTGGTCAATGCGTTCGCATGCAGAACTATTCCCGTTCGCGCGGCTCGGCTGCAGCATCCGGAACCGGCGCGGCGGCCGCCGACGGGGCGGAGACCGTCGCGCCCGGCCGCGTCGTCAGGTAGACGCCCGCGAGCACGATGAGCCCGCCGACCACCTGCCACACGGTGAGCTGGTCGCCGAGCGCGACGGCGATGATCGCCGTGAAGACGGGCAGCAGATTGAGGAAGACGCCCGTGCGCGACGGCCCGAGCTGGGTGACGGCGACATTCCACAACAGGTAGGCCAGCGCGCTCGGAAAGACGGTGATGAGCGCGAGGCCCCACCAGCCCTCGGCCGAGGGCTGAGCCTGAAAGCCCACGATCGCCATCACCGGCGCGAGCATGAGCGCGCTGAGCCCCACCTGCACGGTCGTCGCCGTGATGGGCGGGGTCTGGATGCGGCGGCTGATGACGACGTAGGCCGTCCAGGTCAGGATCGCGCCGAGAATGAGCAGGTCGCCGGGCACGATGCTGAGGTCGGAGGCACCGCTCGGTCCGCCGAGCAGCACGACGATGACGACGCCGATGAACGAGATGACGATGCCGAGAACTCCCCCGCGACGGATGCGCTCCCCCAGCACCACGACGGCGGCGAGCGCGATGATCGCGGGGTTGATGGCGCTGATCACGCTTGCGTTGACCGGCGAGGTGGTGTCGAGCGCGGCGTAGAGCAACAGGGTGTAGCCGACCATGCCGAGCACGGCCTGGACGATGTGAATCCACCACTCCTTCGCCGCGAGCCGCCACTTGTCGCGGTGCCGGCGCTCGATCCAGAGCGTGATGACGAGCAAGATCGGGAACGCGCCCAACCAGCGCAGGAAGGTCAGCTCGAGCGGCGTGAACTCGGCGATCACGCGGTCGGCGACGACGAAGTTCATCGCCCAGAAGAGCTGGGCGAGCACGGCGGGCGAGTAGCGGCGGAGCAGATGCACCTGTTCAGGCTAGGGCCGCGCGGCAGCTGCGCACGTGCGCGCAGAGCCGCGCATCCGCGCGCCGCTTCATCACGCGGGGTCGACGGGAGGCAACCCAGGCACGAGGCCCGGTTCAAGCTCGTCGGCTGGCAGCACTCCGTCGAAGGGAGTGAGCGTCGCCAGCCCGTTCCACTGCTCGTCGGTCGAGAGGAAAACGGCGATGCGCTCGTCGGTGTCGAGCTGGTCGCCGCTGCCGTAGGGGTCTGCCGCGCATCCGTCTGCCCGCGACGCGATTTCGATCTGCTGACCGACATAACGCTCGTCGCTCGCCTCCTGCACGTCGAAGCGGTAGAGCCGCGCGTCACCGCCCAACAGATCCGCCATGCCCGACTGCTCGATCACCTCGCCCACGACGATGAGCCGCGCAGATTCGGCGAGCATCTGCTGGTCGCCGTCGAAGGTGACCCAGCTGACGCATTCCTGCGAGCCGAAAAACGGCAGGGCCGAACAGCCGGCCAGCAACGAAGCGCTCAGGGCGATGGTGACGAGTGCCACCGATCTGCGAGCGCGCCGAGTCATGAGCCCACCGTAGTCGGCGGCTCGTGGCACGATCGCAGTGTGCCGTTGAACTTCACCGCGATCGACTTCGAGACCGCCAACAACAACGCGGCCTCGGCGTGCTCGGTGGGGCTCGTGAAGGTGCGCGACGGCCGCGTGGTCGACAAGACGGGCTGGCTGATCCGCCCGCCGTTCGGCTTCGACGACATGCTCGAGTGGAACACGCGCATCCATGGCATCACCGCCGCCGACATCGTCGACGCGCCCCTGTGGGCCGAACAGGTGGATGCACTTCTCGAGTTCGTCGACGGCGACACCCTCGCCGCCCACAACGCGGGGTTCGACATGGGAGTGTTGAGTGCGGCGCAGAAGGCCAGCGCGCTCGAGGTGCCGAGCCTGTCGTACGTCTGCAGTCTGCGGGTTGCCCGCAAGACTTACCACCTCGACTCGTACCGGCTGCCAGTCGCGGCAATGGCCGCGGGCTTCGAAGACTTCGCGCACCACGATGCCCTCGCCGACGCCGAGGCGTGTGCCGCGATCATCGTGCACGCGGCGAAGCGCCACGACGTGACCGAGGTCGCCGACCTCGCGCGCATCTGCGGCACGAGCGTCGGGCGAACCGGCGCAGCAACCGAGGCAGAGGCTGCCGACCGGCGCCCGGCCGCCCTCGCGTAGATCGCAGGTACAGCGACTATGGCAGAACGGTTCGACATGACCGGCGCGGAGTTCGCCGAGATTCTTCGCAGAGCCGAGCCGCACTATCCCGTCTCTGACGAGTATGAGCGGGTTTACCTTCCGGGTGCGCACTGGTGGTCGAGCCAACAAGAGCACGTCACTGCGTGGCTCGACGAGATCGACGGGCCAGGAGCATATGGGCGAATGACGCGCGGGCTCGGCGCGCGGCACGCCTACAACCACTTCCAGTGCGCGCCGGGCTTGTTGTGGATCGCAGAGGCGCTGGGCGAAGACCCGGAAGTGGTGCGAGCCGCAGCTCAGTCAGCCGGCGGCTTCGGTCGACCCGCCACGCAGTGCGCCGCCATACGCAGACTCATTCCGTGGGCGAGGATCAAGCAGCTCGCACGGCAGGTGTAGAGATTCGCCGTTTCGAGCTTGCTACGTTGTAGGGAAGTGGACTGGGAGTGCCCGGTCGGCGTCTGGCCTCTGGGGTTGCTCGGAGGCCTTTCGCTTTCACATCGAGAGTCATCCGATACCTGACCGCGCGCTTGCGCCCGACGTGCGTATGCCTTACGTCGTCGTCGGTGAAGGTCATCCGTCCGCGCTGGTCGCCTTGCTGCACCTAGTCCGACATGATCGTGACCGCTTCGAGCGAATGGGGTTGGGCAGGGAGCGACATGAGCAGCCTTGGCCAGACAGTGTCGGAGGTGAGGATTACTGTTCGATCATGAGAGTGATCGCAGAGAAGGCACAAGTTCTCATCACGGTGAAGACGAGCCCACAACCGTCCACCAAGTACAAAGACACGGTATGCACTGCGGGCGTGCGGCTTGACGACGATTCTCCGCGATGGATTTGCCTATACCCGATCCCTTTTCGCCACCTTGAGACCGATTTGCAGTTCAAGAAGTACGACCTGATCGAGCTAGAGATCAGGAGGCGACACGAAGATTCCCGAAAAGAAAGCTATTCCCCTGACTGGTCGTCGGTGCGCCGGGTGGATCACTTTGACCCCTGGGAGCGAAGAGTCGACGCGCTCCGGAACTTGCCACTGACCAACACTTGTGAACTCAGTGCTGCAGCAAGAGCAGACCACGCCGCCCCCTCACTCGGTCTTGGTGGAGTCGCCGACCTCACTGGGCTGACCTTCGAACGCCACCCCGGATGGAACGAGAAACAAAGGGCGATCCTGAGCCGCGCTCTTGAGGAAGTTGACCTGTTCGGTTCGGGACTCACGCCGAGGAAACTCGAGCCTCCGCGTCTCGTTGTGACCTATCGGTACCGTTGCACGGGGCCGACCTGTTCGGGACATCGTGGTCAAATTCTCGACTGGGAGCTCACAGCACTGCAACAACGACTCCGCTCGGTGACAGACAGCGAACTCAAGCGCGTGATCGAAACGAAGTTTGTCGACGAGATGTTCGCGTCCGGCCGTGACAGCCACTTCCTCATGGGCAACTTCGAGAATCCGGTCAAGCGCGACAAGTTCAGCGTGCTCGGAGTCTGGTACCCGCGACAATCCGATGTCGAGGCGTTACCGCTGTTCTAGATGCTTACGGGCCGCAGTCGTTCGTTGAGTTGTGATTCGAGGCTTTCGATGACCAACTCGCGGTGGCACGCGTGTTGATCACTCTCGAAGCACATCACAGCGACGCGACGCGAGCGCGCGAGAGTGGCGACCTCGTGAAGTGCCTTTTCAGCGGTCGGGGCTCTGAGAATCTCGCCATAAACCGATCGGGCGGCATCGCCGGCTCTCGATCCCGGCACAGCGAAGCCATCTCGGTTCTCTCTCGGATTGCCGAGAGCTGGCCGATGGAAGTACTCAATATCAGCCTCAGCCAGCGCAGCACGAAGGCCATTCTTCGAAAAACCGCGCTTGCGGGAAAGCGCGTTGAGACGAACATCCACAACGATCGTCACTTCTTCAGCTAGCAAAACCCTGATGAACTCGCCTATTTCGCGGCCCTCGTACCCGATACCGACGACTCCTCGCTGGTCCCCCATGACGATAATTCTTTCACGCAATCGTCGAGCATTCGATCGACGCGACATGTACTCATTTCAGAGAAAGGCACGCCATGGCTGACCCCGAACGGCAGATCGTGGTCGCCATCGATTCGGGCGGGTCGACGACGCGGGTGGCGTGCATTGACCGGCACGCTGACGTCGTTGGTCGGGCGGTCGGAGGCGCAGGAAGCCCCGAGCACAGCTCAACGAGCGAGGCTGCAGTCCGTTCCACGCTCGCGCAAGCCTTGGCCGACGCTGGTCGCTCGACGGGTGATGTCGTCGCGCTCGTGGCCGGTATGGCCGGGCTCAATGTCGAGAGCGACCAGAAGTGGGCGACAGATCACACTCACCTCGCCGGCCTCACCAAGTCACGCACGCACCTCAACGATTCGACCATCGCGCACGTGGGTGCCTTTCTGGGCGAGCCGGGTGTGCTCGTCATTGCCGGCACCGGTTCGATCATGCTCGGCATTGATCGCCATGGCCGACAACATCGCAACGATCAGCTGCATCACTACGCCGGAGCAGCTCGCCATATCGCCTACGACGTTGTGCACCACTTACTCGTCGGCGATGGTGCCGATGATGAACTGCTGCCGCTCGCACTGCAGCACTGGAAGGTTGCGAGCGTCGATGAGTTGCGCGCTGCGGTCGAGGCGCCCTATGAGATCGAAACCGTCAAGCGCTCTTTCGGCACCTTCGCCCCTGCGATAACGAGTCGCGTCGACACATCGTCCCTGGCCCGCAACGCCGTCGCCGCGCTCGCCCGCCGCACCGCGTTCGGAATTCGCCTCGTCGGCGCACCGCTCGGCACACCCGTGATGTGGTCGGGCGCGGGCTCGCTCGCGACCGACGGCGCATTCATCGATGCCGTCGAACGCGAACTCGCTCGCGTGCATGCTGACTACAGGCACACGCCCGCCGCGATGAGCCCACTCGGCGGCGCCATTCTGCTCGCGCTGCGCTCGGCAGGCTGGGAGACCTCCGGCACGGTCGCGGCACTCATTTCGGCGTTCAGCGACTGACTCGCACCTACGCCGTGCGCACCTCGACGCTCACGGGGGTGGGGTTCGCGAACAGGTCGAGTACCGGGCAGTGAGCGTCGACGGCGTCACGCAGTTCGGCGTAGCGCTCGGGCGACTCGGGGCCGTCGAGCGTCACGACGAGGCGCACCGCACTGAATCCGGCGCGCACGGTCTCATCGATGCCGAACAGGCGGCGAGCATCCAAGTCGCCTTCTGCGTCAATGCGGATGTCGTCGACGACAATTCCGAGGGCTTGAGCGTAGAGGCGGTAGACCACGATCTGGCACGAGATGAGCGCGCCGAGGGCGTACTCGACGGGGCTCGCCGCGACGTCGTCGCCCGCCAGTACTGCCGGCTCGTCGACGAGAAACTCGTGCTTACCGGCACGGATGCGAGAAGCCACCGAGCCTTCGCCCGATCCGGAGACGCTGTAGGTCAAGTGAGCTGCGGAGGAGTTTTTGGAGATGCGGTCGCCCCACGCCGCTCCGGCGTCGGTCAGCCGCGCGGCGCGCTCGTCAGCAGTGGATGCGGGAACAGGGGGTGCAGTGAGAAGAGTCATGACGGCGACGCTAGGCAGTGGATGCTCGCGCGTCGAGTACGCCTGTCACACTGTGTCGCGCACCGTCACGCAGCGTCGCAGAGCGTCATCGAACGCAATGCTCACGACGTCTCTAGCGGTCGCAGCCGCCCGACTTGTCGGCGCGCGAGCCCGGAACGTTGAGGTCGCGCAACCCCTTGTAGGCATACGGGTCCTCCCCCGCGACCATCACGATGTCGCGGAAGTCGTACTCGGCGATGTGCCGACCTTCGGCGTTCTGCCACGGCAGCAGCGACTCGGCGCTCATGTAGTGGTTGACGAGCGCGCGCCGATAGCCGTGGGCCCCCGAGTTCTCGAGCGATCGGTGCAGCAGGTAGCCGTTGAAGAACAATGCGGCCCCCGCGGGCACCTCGACCGGCAAGGCGTCGTCGTCGGTGTACGGAAACCCGAAGGCCTCGTCGGTGCAGTCGAAGCGCTCGTCGGTCTGCTCGCGGTCGGGGTAGAGCACGCCGCGGGCGTGCGAGCCGGGCAGAACCCAGAGACAGCCGTTCTCGGTGGTGGCGTCGTCGAGAGCGATCCACACGCCGGCGAGCGAGCGGTCGCGCGTCGGGATGAAGTGCTCGTCCTGATGCCAGGCCTGCCCCGGCTTTCCCTCGCTCTTGATGAACAGCATCGACTGCATGGCCTTGACGTTCGGGCCGATCACCCGCGTGAGCCCGTCGACAATCCGAGGGTGCTGCATGATCTGCCGAGCGACCTCGCTGATCTTGTGCGGGTGGTGGATGCACAGGTACTGCCGCAGCACGTCGGCGTCGCTCTGCCCGGGGTGAGCATCCACGCCGGAATCGACCGGGTTCAGACCAGCCCGGCAGATACGCAGGGCCTCGGCGTTCACCTCGGCCACCTCGGCCGGGGTGAGGGCGCCGCGGAGAATCGCGTAGCCGTCGCGGGCGTACTGGGCTACGAAGGCCTCATCGACGGCATCGTGCATCACGAGAGCAGGGCGAACCGCGGTGTTCATCTTTAGATCATACCTAAGGGTGCTTGCGGTCGAGTAGAAACTGCCTATTGTCACGAGACTCTGTCAGCGGGATGCTCACACCATGCCCCGCCGCCTGCTCACGCTCGCCGCTCTTGCCCTTGTCGGCCTCACGGGGTGCTCGATGCCCGCGCCGGCAGCTACTCCGACCGCCGCGCCGGCCGCCGAGGAGCCCTCGAGCACCCCTTCGCCCGAGCCAGAGGCCGTGCCGGCCGACCTGGTCGTGCGCGGCGGCGGCGTCGAGCTCTACGACTCAGATGGAGCACTCGTCGGCTCGTTCGTGTGGGCCGACGAAACCGAGACCGCGCTCGAGGTGCTCGAGCTCGCCTTCGGCCCCGCGCCGACACCGGGGCTGCGCGAAGGCGACGGGACGCACTACGCAGACTTCGCAACCTACGACTTCTCGGGCCTCATCTACTTCACGGCGGTGAGCCTCGAGAAGCCGCGCACCGAGTACTTCTTGCCCTCGATCGTTCAGGTCGACACGGGTGAGCCGATCAACGGAGTGAGCATCCGCACGCTCGATGACCTGACCGTCGGAGGTGACGTAGCAGACGTGCTCGCTGCCTCGCCGCCCGTGAACTACCCCGACCCGCTCGGCACGGCCTATCTGTTTGACGCCGTCGACCCGACCAAGATTCCCCTGCTCGACGACTTCACCGACATGGTGGCCGTCATGGTCGACCCCGACGGCACGATCATGCGCATCGTCGCGCCGTACCAGTCGCGCCAGCTCATTTAGCGCACTCACGCCCGCGAGGCCACCCCGCGCGCAACCGCGCGTTCGACTCGTATCGTGGGCGACTCAGACGGGGGCGCCGCGCCCTCGGGTGGGGAGCGAAACATGTGGTTCGACTCATGGGCCGACCTGGCGCGCGTCGTGCTCGTCGGCACGGCCGCCTACGGAGCGCTCGTGCTCGTGCTGAGGGTGAGCGGCAAGCGCACGCTCAGCCAGCTCAACGCGTTCGACTTCATCGTGACGGTCGCCCTGGGGTCGACGCTCGCGACGATCCTGCTCAGCAGCGATGTCTCATTTACCGAAGGCCTCATCGCGATCGCCCTGCTCGTCACTCTGCAATGGGTCGTCGCAATCATCGCCTCCCGCTGGCCCGGTGCTCGGAGCGCGATCACGTCTCACCCGCGCGTCGTGCTTCGAGACGGGCAGTTCGACGCCGATGCTCTCGCAGCCTGCCGGCTCGCCGAAGCCGACGTGCGTCAGGCAGTGCGCGCGAGCGGCAGCGGCGATGTGGCAGACATCGCGGTCGTCGTGCTCGAGACGAACGGAACCCTCAGCGTGATCCGCCGCCAGCAGATCGGCGACGGATCAGCGCTGGGTTCGCTGGCCTGACGGATGCCCGCCGCTAGTTCTGCGGGAACCCCAGGTTGATGCCGCCGTGGCTCGGGTCGAGCCAGCGCGAGGTGATCGCCTTCTCGCGCGTGAAGAACGGAATGGCCTGCGTGCCGTAGGCCTTCGCGTCGCCGAAGAGCGAGTTCTTCCAGCCGCCGAACGAGTAGTAGCCGACGGGCACGGGAATCGGCACGTTGATGCCGACCATGCCCACGGTCACCTCGTTCTGGAAACGGCGCGCGGCGCCGCCGTCGTTCGTGAAGATGGCCGTGCCGTTGCCGTACTGCGAGCTGTTGATGAGCGCGAGGCCCTCGTCGTAGGTCTTCACGCGCACGACCGAGAGCACGGGGCCGAAGATCTCTTCGGTGTAGACCTTCGAGCTCGTCGGCACCTTGTCGATGAGGGTGG